>NZ_JAPAEP010000005.1:0-81543 GCF_025842465.1 Exiguobacterium sp. N5 | reverse complement strand
GATTTATTAGCCAATTCTTTTATGATTAAAGCCAATTCTTTTACACTTGGTGCCAAATTTTTTTCGTTTTTAGTGTGATTTATGTCTAAATTTATAAAGTCTTTTTCAAAAAGAAGTTCACTTTCTGACTGAATTTTATAAAGTATTAAAGTGTTTAAATACTTGTTTATAAAGTAGTTTTTTCGATTAGATCTAAACTTTTCAATTTTTGTCCTGTTAAAATAATCAACTATGATCAAAAGTAATAAAAGAAAAAGTACTATTACTAATAGAGAATACTGGAGACATTTATATATTTGAAAAGAATAAAGTATTAAAAGCACCGAGAAGAAAATAGCATACGGGTAAAAAAGAGCCCGGGAAAGAGAATAATGTGTGTTTTTTTTAATTCCTTTATTTGGATCATTATTGTACTCCTTAATTGAATTAAAATACTCTTTTACAAAACTATCAATCATAAGTAATTAACCTCATTTCAATGGTCTGTAATGTGTATTAATCAGAAAATAAAATCAACACTAAAAGTATCGGATCAAATTTCGTTTCTGTTAACTTAAGAATAAATACACGCATCTTTTTTGAAACGAGATCAGTGACTTCTGTCGCTTTTTCCTGGTTCCAGAATTCAGATCCGTGAAACGAATAGTTTTTGGTGAGAAGTCAAAGGCATAAAGAAATCACGTTGCTCTGTCTATTTATGAATGTGTATTTGCGATGTTTGGATTAATGAAAAATGAGTGCTTGTTTGGTGAAAGTGGTCGTTTTTCCTACGTAAGCCCTGGGCTTGTTTCAAACAAGCTCGGGTCTTATATGAAATAAGTCAAGATGTCGAGTGGTCAGATTCGAGGTATCGTTGAGCTATCAACAGGAAAGGATGATTCAAATGAGTCACACATTGGACCAACAAACGATTGAAGAGATGAAAGAGGTATTGCTTAGAAGACTTCCTGAACGGATGGACATCGACCCTGAGGCATTCGAGTTGGTAAGCATGGATATCCTTTATGAGATGAAAGAAGAGGAACGATTGAAACAGATGACGGTTTTCTTTAATACGAACACGCTTCAAGTACATAACTGATTGTTTCAAAATGTATACTTGTAGATTTGTATACGTGTATACATTTTTATCTAGTGAGTCTTTGAACGAGGCGTGAATCACATAAGTATCGGGAATCGGTCTATAAAAAACTGAAAGGGATGAGGCGTGATGGACGAGTGGCTACTTGATGACTATACGTTCTATGAATTGGATCCGTGTCGTCGAGAAGGTCGTCCGGTTCGATAAAGGACAGAATTTGCCTTATTTCCGTGTGTTGATCTATTTATACAAAGAAGAGCGTCCGATCAAGAGCGTATATCTATATGGGACATGGGTGGTGATGGATAGAGACGTTAATTTCGTCGTCTCAGAGCTATCGAAGGATATATTCGAGTATAAGGTGATGCATGTTCATTGGCTCATGCGTGAGCGTCTAACGCCTTAGGGCGAAGTCGCTCATCGCACCGCTGCCTCCCTGACGGCCCGATAACAAGAGCTGCTGGCTCACAAGCCGCATCTCTATGTTCCTGGCCCTTTCTAACGGGAGGCACGGAGCGTAAGGAAAACGTCAAAAGCAAGAGCGTGGGCGTGTCTCATGCCACGCGAGGAACACCATTCGGTCGAATGGTGTTTTTTTGATTAGAAGTCATTCACCGATTTCTGATTAATTTGAGATGAATTATATAATTCGGTGTAACACCCGAACTTGAATATCAAAAAAGTCCTTTTCAGTGCTACAGTTTTTAATTTATATACTGAACACAGAGAATGCACCTTCGTATCCACATCGTCTAATTCGGCTCATGTATTTGTCTCTAACAGTATCATCTTCATAATCATTTAAAAACCAAGTGATATTTTCAGTATCAATCACTTCGCAAATTTTTTCGATATACGGCAAATCCACATCCGAAAATGAAAAACCGTGTGAGTATATTTTATCTACTGAGTTCAATGAATTAAATAATGACCCCCAATTTTCAATTATTTTATCGGTATCCTTCTTGAGAGAATGATGGATTTCCCACAAAATATCTTCGGTACCTGTGTAAATATTCTCAAACTCAGTTCGAAGGATTCCGTGACCGATAATAATTTCACTATTCTGCAGTCCATGAAGATGAAATACGTTTTTCATTCTATAAATTTTTTCCAATATTCTGGTGTAGTTAAAGCTAATACAATAGTCGTTTGAGATATCAATTATTTCTTCGAAGGATTTTTTTGCTATGACATCTGATATTTGTATTGTATTGATCCATTCAGAAAACAAATCCTTTATTTTCGAAGTCACTTTGTAAAAATCATTTGAAACATCTTCATAATTATATGCCATGTGAAATGGATTATATTTTTTATCATCTTCATCGAACAAATTAGACATATCATCATAGTAATTGGCGTAATCGAGCATTCCGAGACTGTTCTCTATATCACACCAGTTTTCTCCATCCGCTTCAGCCCTCGAAATAACATCCATTATGAAGGCAACGACTTCACTTTGTTCGTACAATTCGGAACCGTCTGGTAGGGTGGTCGATGAAAAATTAAATGATGGTTCTATATGTAGAGCTTCTGGATAGGTGATTTTTAAATATTCATGAAAATCTGAGTACTCAGTATGCCTACCATGAGCTAAATCAAAACCGTTTCCAACAATAAATAGGTTCATTTTTTTCCTCCTTATTGACTTGTTTGATTTCATAATTCTGTTTTTCTTTAAAAGAGGGCTTTTTTCTGAATCTTCATTTCTTTCAGCTTTTCCTTTTTCACTTCAGGATCAGTGGTGAATCGATACCTGATCCCTTCATAAATCCAGGTCTCGTCAAAGATAATATGACGATACGGCATGGCGGTGCATAATGTATGTCCCTTCAGATAGTGTGCGGCTTCCTGAATAGAGGCACACTCTTTTAATTCTACTCCGTCTTTAAAAATCAGAACCGGTTTATACGTCTTGTTCACTACGATTGGTTTTCGTAAATGCATTTATCTCACTCCTCCTATCATCACACCTTACCTATTTATATATGGGGTCAACCGCAGGAATAAGAAGCTATTTAACAAATAGCGGATTATAATAAAGGTGTGTTGGATAATTTTACAATAATTTTAAAGTGGAGTGATACAAGATGAATAAAGTGATCAAGATCGGGAGTGCCATTCTATTTAGTGGAGCGCTATTGGTGTCGCCATACGGGGAAGCATCAGCCGCTGCGAGCATCAAAGTCCATTATATCGATGTTGGGCAGGGAGACGCTATCTATATCAAGATGCCGAGCGGTGAGGACGTCATCATCGACGGGGGGAACAAAGGAAAGGGCGATGCCATCGTCGCCTACCTCAAAAAGCAAAAAGTGGATGACATCGAGGTGTTGATTTCGACGCATCCGGATGCAGATCATATCGGTGGATTGGACGAGATATTGGATGCCTATCGTGTCGAGAACGTCTACGCGCCAAAAGTGAAGCACACGACTCAGGCTTACAAAGATTTTCTACAAGCCGTTAAACGGGAAGGAAAGACCATCAAAACGGCACAGGCCGACGTGAAACTGCCGATCAAAGGTGTCAGTGCGAAGTTTGTGGGTCCGGTCAAATCCTATTCGAACAGTGACTTGAATAATTGGAGTGCGGTCCTTCATGTCACGTACAAGAAGAACACGTTCTTATTCACAGGGGACGCGGAACACGTTTCTGAGAAGGACATGGTGGCGAAGAAACAGACGCTCCGTGCAGATGTCTTGAAGGTGGGGCATCATGGTGCCAAGACGTCGACGAGTAGCACGTTCCTGAACACGGTCAAACCGAAGCATGCCATCATCAGTGTCGGAAAGAACAGCTATGGGCACCCGACATCCGAAGTGGTGACGAACTTAAAACGCCAAAAAGTGAACATGCTCCGCACAGACAAGAACGGCACAATCATCATCACGGGGAACGGCTCGAGTTACGCTGTGAAGAAGTCAAAATGAAGCGGCGTCGGGGAATCATCGACCGATTTGAGGGAGACCTGGCTGTCGTCGAATTCGGAGAAGTGATGGAGGATATTCCGAAGTCACGACTTCCTCATTCGATTCAATCTGGTGACGTGCTTTGGTTTTATGAGGATGGGCGAGTCGAGATATATGCAGAGGAAAAGGAACGGCTATCGAAAGAAATCGACAAGTTGATGGATGAGCTTTGGGAGGAATAAATTTTGTTATGTATGGAGGCAACTAATGAGATATAAATTTATTGCACCAGTACATTATATGGGCATTAATAGTGTATTAAACAAAGGCATTCAATTGAAAAATAATATATATATTTCAAATAATTCAAACTATGTAGATGAAATGTTTCGCCAGACTGATATATATAGTTGGGTGGGTCAAATTGGGTATCAGGAATTACTTAATGCGACATATATATACGCTAATGGAAATATAGATGAATTACAAATTCATGAAAGTGAAGATTCTAGATTTTTACCCTCATGTTTTTATTTTTTAAGAGAAGCTCAATTCTTTTTAGACTTATTATGGGAATTTGAAGACCACAGTTCCTATGTAAGAGATGGTTTTTTATATATATACGGTGGAAAAAATGACCCTATATTAATAAAAGCATCAGTGTCAAAAGTATCGTCGAATCAAAATGGAGAAATTAAAAATAAATTATTTTCAAAGGAACAGATTTTATCAGCCCGTAAAGAGTTTATTGATAGCCCAAAAATAGATATCAACGGGCTTAGGGAAGGGGGGAAGTATTCTGTACTAAATCCATTTGGCGATGAATTATCAAGAGTTGATAGGGCAGGGGCTTTCGTATATAAAGCTAGAGGAGAGTCTTCCTTGCCTTTTAAGTTGATAAATTACTGTATTGCATTGGAATGCCTGTTTACGTCTGACAATTCTGAAGTTAATCATAAGGTGGCAGAACGTACCTCATTATTAGTGGGAACTAATAAAGAAGATAGAATTAAAATTTATGATTTGGTGAAAAAAGCCTATGGAATACGGTCGAAATTGTCTCATGGTCAACCTATCAAAGAAAACGTTGATAGGTTATTAACTGTAACTAAACAAATGGACGAACTTCTAAGAATTATTTTAAGAGTACTGTCAGTACACGAAGTATTTCAAATGAATAACCAGGATTTAGATTTATTTTTTAAAGAGTTAATATTAACTAGAGAATATTAGTGTTGAAAATGTGAAGGGAGGGATTTATTTGAGCTCTTTAGTGTTGGAGCTTCAAATTGAAGCTATAGATTCTAAAACTAAAGTAATAGATTTGTTGAGAAAATCATTAGTTGTGGCTAGGAAATTAGAGCTTCAAGACTTTGAAGAATGGATTGATCAAGAGTTAAATGGTTTTAAGCATTTCATGCATAAAGTACCTAAATACAGAGAAGTTGTAGGTAAGATTCAATATTATAATATCGTCCATGGTTGGTGGCCGGTAACGATTGAAGATCCCAAAATACTAGAATTAATAACAAAAACTAAAATTGGTCAACCTTTATCTGAAATTGAAGATTTAGTTACACACACTAAAGATAATTTAGTGATTGAAGTTCCTATGGAATTACAAAATATATTGTCAAAGTCCTTAGGAGAAAGACTAGATTTTAGAGTGATATTTGGTAAATCGCAAGCCCAAGCAATAATCGATCAAGTCAAAAATATTATTCTTGAATGGTCTTTAAAATTAGAAAAAGATGGGATCACAGGTGAAGGATTAAGTTTTTCAAAGCAAGAAAAAGTGGAAGCTACGAAGCATGACTATGCATTCTTCCTTTCAAACGTCGGAGGAGTTCAAATTCAACAAAACTCGCCAAACTCGCAACAATATATGACGAATAACTTGAATTTATCGGATGTCAGTAGCTTTATATCAACACTAAAAAATCATATGCATGAAATTGGGTTAAACGACGATTCGCAGATGATATTAAGAAATGAAATCAATCAAATCCATACTCAAATTCAATCTTCGAATCCCCAAAAATCATTAGTTAAAGAATCATTATTGACTATAAGGAATGTGCTAGAAGGAGTAACGGGTAGTATTATTGCTTCTGGATTATTGCACGAAGTCAGTAAAATAATTAATTAAATAGCTGTGATTCATCTCATTAAGAAGTAGGATATGAAGTTGATACATACTCCATATCCTATAAGTTTATATCAACCGTTCAATATTCAAAATAGCTGTTCTTGATAGAGATTTCTTTTCATCATCGAGCAACATATTATGCCAACTATCTTCAAGATTTTTGAGTGTTGTTTTTTCAACCTTATTGTTTTTTTCTAAATCGTGTAATGGATGAACTGTTTTTTCGGGATCAAAGTGACCGCTAATCAATGGCTGATCTGGTAATGCAATCGTGTAAACGACAAGCGCGTCGTCATTGAAGTCGTGATTGTTGGCGACACCGAATGATTGGAACCCGAACCCTTTATCGTGAATATACATGAGCGGCTCATCGACGCGATCCACCTTTAGGTTCGTATCGAGGGTCGCTTTTGCATTCAGATAGTTCTCGATTTCCTCGGGAAACACACGCTGTACGGCATGCACCCGTTCGTAGAGATTGAGGTCAGCGTCTTTCCAACCCATACGCCGATCTAACTGCTCGATATATTCAAGTGGGGTCTGTTCCTTTTCTTGTTCCAACGTGCGCATCTTCTCTAAGTGTGACTCGATATGGTCAAGGAAAGTTGTGGATGTCTGATGGACCTCCTGCAACAATTTTTCCTTATCGAGTAGCTCTTTGTCCTTCGTCCAACCGGCCAGATAGGAGAGCGAAATGTCGTCCGTCGAGAAACCGAGCTGATGTGAGACGACGTAGGCGACCATCTCGGCTTGGAACTCCTTCTCGGGTGACGTGAGTGGTTTGTTCCGCTCAAAGTTCCGCTCCTGGTTGTGGAGCTCTGCGTGGGCGAGTTCGTGGATTAGGACGTTGACGTTCTCAATCGATGTGTTCCGTGGATTTAAGGCGATTGAATGTAGCTCCGGATAGTAACAACCCTTCGCCGTCCCAATCTCGTCGAGAGGTTCCTCTAATAGCGTCACATTCCGGGCATCCGCGAGCGTCGTCAAGGCGTCACGGATGTCTTGTTCGTTCTCGAGCCCGCCGACCCGGTGATATCGTTTGAAGATGTCCGAAACCTCGATTCCTTTCTCGCGCGCGTCGGTCTGCGTGTACTCGAACACATGACCGATTTTGAAGTACATCATCTTACGTGACGGGATGCGCCCTTGTTTCACGCCGTCTTTGACCGGCTGCGGTACCTTGCTGAGCGGTACCCATTCATCTTTGTGCAGGGCGTACGTCACCGGGTTCGGGACGAATACTTTGATGCCACGCTCACCTTTTTGGACCTGTGCGCCTTGCTTTTCCCAGAACGGGTAAGAGCCGACCGCGACCGCGCCGGGGAATTGGGACTCAATCAAAATTGCGTTCCGCATCGAGTATTGATGAAACTTGCCGAGGAACTGTAGATGTTCCCGGATTTTTTCCGGACTCTCGAAGTAGCTGTCGATCTGTTTTCCCATCTGTTCGGTCAAGGCCTCGAGCTCGGCCTTCCGTTCTTCGTTCGTCTTCATCTTGGCCATCGTGTCAGACTCCTTCCTTCAACAAGTCGGTGACAGATTCATCACTATCCGCAAATTCGTCCAGTTCACGCTCGAGTTGTGGCGACGTTTCCGGTATGTCGAGTAACAGCTGTGTCCGCTCGAAATTGACGGGAAGCAAGACGATCTCGTCTTGCGCGACGGCGGTCAAAAGTTGGTGCTCGGAAACGGACACCGGGATGTCGTATCGCTTTCCATAGATGAGGACCGTGACGGTATCCGGTTGAAGCGTCAACAGTTGTCCCATCGTGAAGGGACGGTCAAGTGGTCGCATAAGATTCATCCTCTCTCAAAAGTTAGTGTGTCCTTCTTCTGTTTTTGATGCTCGATGCGTTCCTGCACGACACGTTCGGCTGTCGCGAGGAACGTCGGCTTGAACTGATCCGTCGTCATGATGTCCTCGATACCCTCCGTCTGCATCAGCGCCTGAAGGAGCTCTGTCAGGATTTGCCCATGACGATCAGAGCGGTTCGCGGCGAGCCGGATGCGTTCAAGCTCTGCCGACACCTGCTCGTTCATCAACTCCTCGATATGACGGGAGACCTGTGTGCTGATCGAGCGGGTGAGGAACTGCATGTCCCACTGCTCGTCAGTCAGTTCTTTATGCTCGTCTGCGATATGGTCGATGACCTGACCGAGATGGCCGAAGCGTTTGTCGTCGGCGAACTCCTCCAAATACGCGACCGTCTCCGGCTTTAATCGAAGGCGGATCTGTCTCAACTCTTCCATCGTCCTCCCTCACTTTCCATATTCGATGTCCCGCTCCAGCTGTTCGAAAGCGCGTTGGTTCTTCAAATGTTCGAACTCGTCATTCATGTGCCGTTCGATCCGGTAGAGTGATTCGTTGAATATCTTTTGCTGGTTGAACGCGCGTCGGACCGAATGTTTAGGGGTTTCACTTTTCTTGAATGGCGCCTGTTTTTTCGACAAGTCGCGCATCTCAGAGAGGATGGCATTCCCCATCCGGGTGTAGAGGTCCTGTCGCTTCGTCGTCAGATAACGCTCGGCCTTCTCCGTGTCGCCGTAGCTGCGACGGTGAAACGACACTTCCTGTTCAAGCCGTTCGTTGAAGGCTTGAAACTCTGATTTAAAGTGAATGTCGATGTAGCGGTCGGTCAGACGGTCGAGCGATTCACGGAGCGGCTTCATCCCGTTCATGTTGTAGCGCCATTGTCGTTTGTCTTCCGGCAACCGCTCATAGATATCCTTGAACTGACGGACGAGGTCGGGATGAAGGACACGGTTCGGGAGCGTTGGAATCTTTCGGTTCCGTTTATGGACGACCAGTTCGTCTCTTATGAACGCATTCAGTTTCTCCTGTTCTTTCGTCCGGTCGGCGAGGGAATGGATGACCTTCGACTTCATCAGCTCGATTGATTTCGGTTTGCGTTTGCCGCGCTCGCGTATATGGCTCGTCTCGACGATGGCGACATGCACGTGGATGTTGTCGGTGTTGTAATGCACGGCGCCGGTCCAGTAGGCATGGACCATCTTTTCTTTTTGGAGCATCGCCTCGACCGCGTTCCGTGTCGCCTGAATCAATCGTTTCTCGTCGATGAGGTCTTTGTGGAGCACACCGATCTCTCGTAGCCAGGCGTTGTCGAACGAGATGACATCCTGCCAGAGGATGCTCCCGTTCTCTTGTGCATGTTTGAAGATGTCGCGGACGGCGCGACGCTTTTCGTCATTCAACCGGTCGTCCTCGCGTGTGAACAAACCGCTCGATTTCGTCTCGTCTTCCATATAATCATGGTACGTCTCGAACTGTTCGCGGCTGTCTTTCGCGTCTGGGCGATTGATGTAGTCGAGGTACGTCGTGTAGCGACGCGACTTCTTTTTCGTGCCCGGCACCTTGAACTTCGATTTGATGACGACGCCGGGTGTCTCACGCATCCTGCATCACCTCGTTCAATAACCGGGTCACCGCGGCGAGCTCGTCCGCGCTCCTTCTTAAGTGCAGCGTGTTCGCTTCGAGCTGTCGTTCGAGCCGCTCGACCTGTGTCGATTGGATGCCGTTCGCGCACCAGGAGGCGAGCAATTCTTTCAAATATTGTTGCCGGGAGCGGTTGAGTTCTTTCGCCCATTCATCGATTTGCTTCACGATGACGGGATCGATGTCGCGGAGTAACAGATCCATTTGCCTGACCACCTTTCTAGAGGATACGTATTGCCAACGTTCGAAAAGTTCATCCAAAGAGCATAAGGGGAAACTGCTATCACTTATCGTGATAGCCCAGGCAGAGCCTGGGGTTTCCGTGATATCACCAAAAGTCCGAAAACGGCACGAAATGTGCCAGTAAAACTAGTGATTTGGCACAAAATGTGCCACTTAAATCGATAGTTCCCGGAGCCGGACGTGCAATTTGTCTTGCTTTTCTTCGAGCGCTGTGACCGACTGTTCGAGTTTCTCGAGCTCTAGATTGAGCTCGTCACGCTTCTGACCGAGATCGAAGATTTCGTTTTCCTGTTCGACCTGTTCGTCGAGCGAGAGGTAGGGAAATTCGCCTTCGAGCTCTTCTTTGTCACGGTCGAGTCGCTCGATTTGTTGCCGTTGTGCTTCGACTGACTGCTGTGCTGTTTCCAAATGCCGTTCGGTCTCCGCGAGCTCGTCCTCGACGAATAGTCTCGTGAAAGTTTTCTCGTCAGATGAATTGTGGTTCGCCTGTTCGATGGTCCGACGATCGGCATAGAGGGATGTCAAAAGACCGTTCTCCCGTTCCTCAGGTGTGAGTGTGTCGATTGATTGTGACTCGTCCAATCCGTAAATCCGGACAGCGAGCTGGTCGAAGTCGTTCGGCACATCTTTCAATTCGAGTACGTATTGGTCGTTCCGTTCGTACAGCAACACAACTTCTTTCTCAGAATCCGGACGTGCCTTATAGACGTAGCGGAAGAGATGAACGTAGGTGTTACCTGGTGCGTCATTGAGCGAGACTCGGATGCGGATTGTCTTCTTCTCGGTATCGTAACTAGACGCGTGGAGCGTCACGGTCTCCCCGTTCGAGAGCCGGACTGCCTCGTTGATCGGCGTCTCATTGACCAGTGCCTCTTCAGCAAAGAAGAACGACGAGGTGCCGAAGAAGAGGAAACCGATGACTAAGAATACGCCGAGTCCGAGGTAGAAGCGGGAGACGTTCTGGGTGAGGCGTCGTCGCGTTTGTCGTCGCATCTAGATCCCTCCTTCGGGTGTCAGGTCTTCTATCTCGGTGATGATCAAACGCCCGTCGATGGACTCGAACGTCAAAGCCAACAGTTCTTGCGTCGTCTCTTCATAACCCGTCTCGGTGATCCACAGGTGCTGTTCGAACCGGACGAGGCAATCTTCTCCGGAGACAGAAGGGAACACCTCGATGTTGCGGACGGTCGTCTCGAACGTGCCGACGTCACTGCCGTCAGCGGCGAAGAGCGTGGCCGCGAGTTCCTCCGACATGACGTCCTTCGCCTGTCGTTTCTGGGTCGTGTAACTGTCCTTCGTGATGGTGAAGGCGTACTCGACGAAGCGCGTCGCGCGTGTCATCAGCTCCTCCATTCGTTCCGTCTCCTTTGAAGCGACGACTTGTTCGGTGTCCGCTGACGTATCCTCGGAGGTTGCCGATTCAAGGGAAGTGACGCTCTCATTTTTCCTCTCGCTCGTGTCTGAAGTACTCGTGACAGCCGTCGCTTGTTGATAGAAAAAGACGTTCGCTGCGATCGAAATCAGGAGCAGTACCCCGAACAGATACGCGAGGTGACGTGCGGTGAAGTTCATTCTTCCTCCTCCTTTTCATACATGCATGACTTAGAATCCGAAGACCGGGGCGGGGTCGATATGACCGGACCATTCAGCCGTCTTGATCTCGAAGTGCAGATGGTTCCCGCTCGAACGGCCGGTCGTGCCGCAGTACCCGAGCGCTTGCCCAGCGTCGATCTGTTGACCCGTTTGGACGCCAAGACGACTCAGGTGCGCATACGCCGTAATGTAATTGTCGTGCTGGACCTGGACGAGATTGCCGTACGGTCCGCGGTTCCCGCTATAGATGACGGTGCCGCTCTTGACCGCGTGGATCGTGTCGGACGGGGTGCAACTGAAATCGATCCCGGTGTGGTTGTCCCGTTGTCCGAAGACTACGCGCCACCCGAAACGCGATGTCACGTTGAGTGGGATGGCGAGCGGGGAACGTAATCCCGACAATAGCTCTTTCGTGATGACCCCGTCGGCGACGGCAACCGGCGCGAGGTATTTCAGCACCGCGTCGACGTACTCGATGTCCCCGTAACAGGCACCGTGCTGGACCGCACTCGGGCGATGACAACGATAGATACCAGTGTGTTTCACGCGTTGGTACATCATTTGGGAGAACGAGATGGCGAGCTCTTTCGAGTACCGTCCTCCGTTCTCTTGAACGTAATCGATGAAACCGCCTCCGAAGTTGTAACTCTGTAGCGTGAGCTGCACGTCACGGTTCGCCCGTTCGAAGACGGAGGCGAAATGTTCGACGCCGTAGACGATGCTCTCCTCGGGGGAGGTGATGCATCCGATGCGTCCACACTTCGATTCGCTCGCCTGCATCGGGTCGTTCCCGCGTCCGCCGCTCTCCTGCATCATGAGCGCGAGTACGAGGTTCGTCTGTTCGGCCAGTCCGTGCTTCGACAGTTCCGATTCGACCAAGCCCCGATATTGGAGCACCTGGTCGCTTACCTGTAGACCTCCTGCGGTATTGAACGTGACGTCGGTCGGTTGTTCGTTCTGGACACCTGTGAGCGTGTCGAGGATTCCGACGACGAGGATGACCAGGAACAAGACGAGTGCCGCGATGCCGAGCAGGATGAGTCGCCATTTGAGCGTTGCGAGCTGCCACTTCGCTGTGACGGCGAAGCGGGCCGTCCGTTTCGCGGCCGTCCACATCAGGCACCTCCACCAAACAAGGCGAGTTCTTCGGGCGCGATATCGACGTCAAAGATGAAGTTCTGCAAGCCGGAGATGCTGAGGACGACACGCCCCGTCTCGAGCGAGGGGATGATGCGCATCTCGGAGTTTGAGAGTTGGCCATCAAACACCGTCTGGATGATTGGGATGCTCTCCGCGTCCTGTTCGCCGATGATCTTGTACTGCGTCAATTGGAAGAGCGACTTAACGTTCTCAGCGTTTTCGGACTTCGATCCGGCTGGCACGAAGTCGGTGATCAGATGCGACACGAAGAAGATGCCGCCGAAATACTTGCGCGCCTCGCGCATGCAGCGTTGTAGATACAGGATGGCCGGCTGTGCGATGTCACGCGTGTTGATCAAGTGGTGCGCCTCATCGATGACGATGAGGTACTTGCATGCTTCTTCGGTTCGGAGCACGCCCTGGTTGAAGGCATTCAGTTGACTCGAGCCGTTGGCAATCATCCCGTCCCACAGCATGTTCATCAAAGAGAACACCTGCGCTTGGAATACTTCGTCCCGTAGGCTTGTCAGGTTCCGGAGTGGGAACGAGACGATGAGCTCCTCGTCGAATCGGTCGATCGAGGAATGTCCGTCGAAGATGTTGCCATAGTTGTGGACGAGGTTCGTGACGGCGAGCTCGATGTTCTCGAGACGCCGTATCCGGTTCGGACTGATCGCTTCTTTGATCGAGGTGCGTGTGTCGTCCGTGTAGAGCTCACGCCGCACGAGATGTAAGAAGTCGGAGAACGTCGGGTACCGGTTCGCCGGATGAGTCGTGATTGGCAGTTCGCCCTGTTCATCCCAGAGCCCGTGCCGAACGTACAAGTCCCGGAGCAGGATCTCGAATTCGTTCGTTTCTTCCTGTGTCGCCGCCGGATTGATGTAGTGATAGAACACGGCCATCTTCGACAGATGTTGCATGAACGAGAGTGCCTCGTTGGCGCTGCCGTCGTTATTCGTCACGGTCTTATAGACATGGAGCGGATTGATGAGACCGGCCGACCCGTCGAGCGCGATTTCTTTCCCGCCGAGTTGCCGCACCAGGTCGGAGAACTCGCCTGTGACGTCGAGGATGCGAATCTTGTTGCCCTTGATGGCCTGATCGAGCACGGTCTTCTTGAGAAGTGTCGATTTCCCGGATCCCATCTTGCCGATCATGAGCGCGTTATAGAACTTTCGCTGTTTGTCCTTATGGAACAGGTCGAAGATGACGCTACCGTTCGTGTCGGTCGTCCCGTAATACGTGCCGGTCGCGTCCTGGAGCGACGTGAAGTGGAACGGGTATCCGCCGGCGATGGAGAGGGAAGGGATCTCTTTCCCAAGGCGCCGATTCGGGAGCTTTTGTTGCTGGTCGTAGCTTGTGAACAGGCTCTGCCATTCCCATTCCTGTTCGTTCAGAAAAATCGTCGAGCGGAAGTTCCGGGCCTCGAGTTCTTCCATCACTTCCTGCACTTTCACCTCGAGCGCGTCGAGCGTCTTCGCCTTCACATAGAGGCGCAGATGCAGATATTTCATCGTCTCGCCCTGGGTGATCTGTTCATAGAGCTCGTTCAGCTCTTTATATGTCTCCCTAGCGTCGATACGGTCGATGTTGTCCTTCGCGTTCTCGAAGCGCGTATTCTGTTCGGCCATCGACTTGTTGATGGTCTGGATGATTTCCCGCTTGTCAGCCGTCCCGATGTCAAGCGTCGTCAAAACGCCCGGCAAGTTCAAAATCGGTTCGAGCCAGTAGTCGTAGACGAGCGATTGATATTTATAGACATGGAGGCACGACAGATAGCCGTCCCCGAGCCGGACGAAGTTGGCGTCGAACCGGATGCCACCCTGTGGCTGAATCTTGGCGATGACGTCAGGATTATAGCCTTTCTCGATCTTGACGGTCTCCGGGTCCTGTTGTTTGGCCATTCGCTTACGCAGGCGCTGCCACATGTGCGCGTCACTCCTTTCTTCAGGCGTCGAGTTGCGGTTTCGTGTTCGGGTTGTTCAATTGATAGAGCACATGGACCTTTTGGTCGAGCGTCAGCTCGCGCATTGGGTTCGAGCGACGGAGCAGTTTATAGAGATGCGTCTTCCGCTCGCGTAGTGTCCGCTCGTCGTCGGCATAAAAAAAGAGGAGATAATCGCGATTGGTGCGATGCTCCTCGAGGTATTCGAGCTCCTGCTTTTTCTTCAACAAGAAGGGCAGGTAGGCTGGTGTCTGATTTTGTCGAATCTGTCGCTCGATGCTGATCTTCTGCCGCTCGAGACTGAGTGGCGTGTTCAGTGGCACGACCTTGAGCGGGTGCGTGTACGCCTGCAGGAGATAGGCGAGGGAGAACACGTCATGGTCTTTTTCCTCCTCGTTCAGTGAATAGATGTCCTTCGAGGTGAGCTGGACCATGTCGAGATAGGTCCCGTCACGCATCTCGAACGACTCGGTACCGGTGATGTCGACGACCGGCATCAGTTGGGCGACCGTCGGTTTGACGACGACCTTGTCTTTGACCTTCCGTTTCTCGACCACGTCCTGTTCGTCGAGCCAGGTGCCCGTAGGTCTCGGTCCCTGTAGCGTGTCTTCGATGAACGCCATCTCAGTCACGTCCTTTCGTGTGCGCGTCGAGCGCGAGATAGGTGTCTTTCCGTTTGATGAGCGCGTAATAGAGCGCGTGGACCATCCGCTTCTGCGGGTTCGTCACCGGTCTGAGCACCATGAACAGTCCGAAGATGATGAGGAAGACCGTGAAGGGGATGTGCAGCACCGACGGGATGAACGGGAGCGTCACGAGCCGCAGCACGATGAGCCCGACTAGAAATAGGAAGTCGTGCAGATAGAGCATCTTGTTGATCTTCAGTTCGGTCGTGACCTCATTTGGTATTCGATAGTTGCGCATGGATCATCACTCCTTCTTCTCAATATGGTCAGGACGCGGTGGCGAGGTCGGGTAGATTCGTCGCGACTCCTCATGGTTCTGAGTATGGCGGTGCGTCTGGTTCTCACGCACCTGTTCGATGACCTCGATCTCGACATCGAGCAGGGTCTCTTGATGGATGGTCCGTCGGGCGCGTCCTTGATGTTTCGCTGTTGCCGCATCACTCGAATCCATCGTAGATGACGAAGATGAGGATGAGCCGTTTGAATGTGTTGCCTCATGAGGAGTCGGTGACGTCGCGTCGTTTCGGGCTACCGATTCATCCTGACGATGACCTGGTCCAGATGTAGTATCGGTGGACCCGGTGACCGATTCGAGAGTCGATGAAGCATGATTTGGAGAATGCCCAGAGCTCGACTGATCGTGAATCGATTCCGGTCTTGGTGTCTCCGATGACGTTGTTTGATGGTCGTGTCCACGTTCGGTATTTGATTCAGGGTTCGTCGCATGGATCGATTCAGGAGACGTGTGATCAGTCGCTTCGTTCACATATGGAGAACCGTTTCCTTCAAGCTTAGATTCTTGCCCACTGTTCTTTGGATTTGTCGGTGTCTCTTGGTCGTTCTTCGTGCGACTCGCAGTTTGATTGGCCTGACCGAACCCATCTGAATCGGTTTGACTCTCGGAGTCCGCTCTCTGTGGAGCTTGGTTCGCCGCACTAAGCGGTGAACCATTCTGAGGCACGGTGTTTGAATTCATCCGCGTTGTCGCGGCCTCATGGAGTGAGGGCATCTTTGGTGCGCCCTGTGCGTCACGCGCGACTTTTGAGACCGCATGGGCACCGGCCGAGGTCACACCTTTCCCGGCGGCGTAGGCGCCGAGCGCAACACCCCATCCTCGTTTAAGCCCGGCATCAATCCCGAACAGCCGCTCGACCATGTTCGGACCGTCGATCAGCGCGACCGAGAAAGCGATAAGGGCAATCAGATAAGCGAACCCGTCCAACGTCTCCGCAAGATAGGCGGTCCCGATCGTGTACAGTTTGATCGAGACGAAGATGAGGATGATCACGAGGACCGTGTTCAAAATGCTCTGGATGACCTTCTTCGTCTTTTGACCACTGTGAAGGTCGGCCGGTGCGACGAGAATCGTTAAGACATAGTTGAAGGCAAGCTCGAACGAGAGACGCGCCAGTTTATAAGCAATGGAAAACAGCGTGAAGCCCATGATCCCGAGCGTCACGAAGATGGTCAACCAGTTCGGTTGATAGCGGTAGTAATACTGGTTGTTCCATTCGACACCTCCTTGATCGAGTTTCGTGGTTCCCATCGTTTCACCATTCCAGGTTAGTTTGGACTGAGAGATTTGTTCACCAGTACTTCCCAAGCGAAATTCATTGCTATCGAATACCTCGTTGATATCGATATTTCGTAAATGGCTTTGAGGCAGAGAGTTCAAAGCCTCACCTTCCAAACTGGGAAAATCGTTTCGGTCATATTCAATCAAGTCATGAATGTTTTCTCGTAAAATCTGATTTGATATCGATTCACTGGAAGAATTTTCGCCAGAGTTTTGAGTTGTGAAATCAATCGCAGTATCACTAAATTCACTTACTTGCGTCATTGTTGGGGATAAGAGTCCGAGAATGAGCAATGTGATAAACAGATTGATCAAAAATCCTTCTCGATCAAATTTCTTTTGAAAAATGATTAGGTAACCCGTAAATAGGAAGCTAGCAGCTAAAAGAACGTACAAAAAAGGTTGAATCGTAGAAACGAATTCAACCACTTGAGAGTTATTAAAAAATGTTTTCGTTAGTAATATGCTATCAGTCACTTTTTCAAGTCCATCAATTAATGCTGCTAAGCCACGTACTAAAATCCAACCCATTGAGCGGAGGGCATCCAGTACCAGTGTACTGAGACTAAGGATATCAGTGAACTCTTGTAGCTTATTTACGACTTCGTTATCACCCATAGAATCCCTCCATTCAGAGGCTATTTAATGAAGTTAGTGACTTGGTCTTTTAATTCATCTTCTGTAAGGGCAGATACATTTAATTCACGACTAATTTCACCATCAGTCATCTCGTACAACCTGCCACCTTTAAATTCAGGATGTTCTTGGGTAGAACGTTCTTCAAGATTTTCCCCATTAGGCTGAAACGGATTGAATAAGAGAACGTCTTTCTTTTTTTCCGTGGCGACTTCTCGCACAGTATCAACGTAAGCCCCTTCATTACCTTGACTATCGCTGTCTACAAGAACGTATGCACTTTCTTGGCCAGTTTTAATATCTGCAATTTCTTCAACAGAAGTCGTAGAAAGATAATTCGAACTCTCGGCACCACACGATGCTAAAAGTAACGAACTCCCGAGTAGGACACCAATCAAGATTTTCCTCATAACGTTTATCCCTCCGTCAGACGATTTTCCCCTTCAATAGATCCGCGACTTTTAAGTTGACGCGGAAGTCGAACTTATCTATTAGTGTAACAGTTTTCGGGGTGTCTGAGGTGTCGTCTTGATAGACGGTCAGAAAGCCATCGGTCGTTTGGATATTGAGCACGTCGCCCCGTTCGAGGCGGACGCGTTGCGTCTCGATGATCCTCGCGACGACACGCAATTCGTTCTGGATTCGCTTCTCTCTCGCACTCTCGGCCATGGGTTCGGCCTCCTCTCTACGGTGTACCTTGCTTCAGTTTCTCGAGTCGCTTCGCGATCATCGTGCTCAAAAAGCTCTTCTGGCTGTCGGTGACGTCGTAAACTCCTAGGTTCAGGTTCGTCTCGAACTCAGGGAGGGACATCCCACCGATGTCATGTCCTTCGAACATCGAACGTAGGATGCTGTCCTGAAGCACGTCCCGCACCGTCAGTATTGTTTCCTCCTGATTTGATGGCGCGTTGATTTCCGTCTCGTCTTCTTTCTGAGCGAAACGGACACGGATCTGTTCGAAGTCGAGACCGGCGTGACGGCAGGGGATGTCGATGTCATGCAGGGAACGGTCCGTGTCGAAATCGTCCGCCAGGTATTCGTAGCGGTACTTCATCGCCGTCTTGCCGCTCAGGAAGATTGGATATGACTGGATGCGTCGCTTCTTCGTGTCCTGACGCTTGATGACACGGATGATGAGCATCTCGCCCTCCTTTAATCCCATGACCTCGGTCGCTGTCATGAGCCGACGGCCGTCGACGTTCTCCGTCTTCGATTTTTTGAGCGAGAACGTCTGACCGGACCGCGATTTCGTGACGATGGTCGCTTCACCGAGCTTCTTCGAGATCAGTTCGGCGGTCGACTCGTCCGCAGTCAACAGATAGTGTGTGTTCCCGCAGTTACCGTCGATGGTCTTCCAATCCTCACCGTATAGGTTCTCAAGCTGAGAGTAGGCCTGGATGACAAGGTTGAAGCGCATGTTCCGGGCGAGACAGACCGTGATGATGTTGGCCATGCCTTCGATCGGCGGCATGTTGCCGAACTCATCGAGTAAGAAGACGACTTGGCGCTCGCATTTGCCTTGTTTCGTCTGCGAGGCAACCCGAGCGAGCGCCGTGTATACCTGCTTGATGTAGAGCGACGCGATGACATTGAATGTCGGGTCATAGTCCGGGACAATCAGGAACACCGCCACGGGACGCATCTGGTGCATCACCTCACGGATCTGGATGGCACCGTCGATGGCGTAGTGGAACCTCCCACTCTCCTCGTCATGCGCTTCCAGTTGGATCGTCGCAGTGCTTGAGTCGGTCGAGATTTGAACAGCGTCTCCAATTTCGAGTGGTGACGTATGGTACACGATGAAGCTGCCGTCGTCGTCCGTCGTGAGCGCATGGGTCGTCCCGTCGGGGAATCTGACCGTGAGCCGTGTCAAAGGCTTGCTCCGTCCGCTGATCCAACGGTTGAATCCGATGCGTCGCATGTCGAGGGAGTTCATCGATGTCAGCTTCCCGGTCCCGTTCAACGTAAAGATACCGAGTTTTGCGTTCGTATTGGCTAAAATACTCGCCCGTGTCTGACCACCCGAGAAGTGGAGCGTCGCGAACTGGAGCCGGGCCGGATGGTTCTCCGGGAACCGCTGAAAAAACTCGTCGAGTGCCGAAATCTCCTGCCCTTGTCGGGTGACCACCGTCCGTGACCCTAAGTCTGAGAGCATGAGGGCGACGTTGTACAGGTTGATTTTCTCCGGCGTGTCCTTCGCCTCCTCACAGAGCCCGAGGATGAGCGCCGTACACAGGTCAATCGACGAGTTGGCCCAGAACGGGTCCCGTGCCTTCGGGTCATGGTACAACATGAACGCGACCGAACGCGCATACTGTTGGGCGAGCGAATAGTTCTCCTCGAGAAATGCGTCAATCGTCAGCTGCAGTAGGTTATACGAGATCGACTGGAGCGGGTTCATCAGGTTCAACACCTCGACCTGATAACCGCGTTTCTCGAGCGTCTCCTTCGAAGCGGCAAAGAGCTCACCTTTCGGGTCATTGATGATCAGACTCGCCTGGTCGCTTGCACGGCTGTACAGGTCGATCGTCGAGAAGACGAACGTCTCGCCCTTTCCTGAGCGGGTTGTCCCGATGACGAGGTTGTTGACGGGCGAATCATCGATGAACAGATCGTTCTTGACCCGCCCGACGGGGACACCACCTGATCCGTCATACTGTTTCTTCCGGTCGGGGACGCGACGATACTGTTGCTTCAGTTCGTCGAACGAGGTGAAGCGGGCGCTCCCTTTTTGATCTTTCCGCAGGTCCCGGAAGTTCAGCCAAATCTTTCCGAACGCGAACAGCCCGGTGAGCATACTGAACGCCATCAGTCCGATCAAGACGGTCGAAGAGGGAAGACTCACCTCCACGAACAATGAGGGTGAGAGCGTCGGAATCGTCGCTCCGGCCAACAGTCCGTTTTGTAATATCGGAGTCATGATTTGTCGAATGATGTTGTAGACCCCGTTCATCAGATAAAAAATCCCGGCCGGCACCACCAACAGGCAGAACAGGGCGGGGAAGATCAGACGTATCGGGAATCGTGGTGATAGAGATCGGGTTCTCAATTATTTCACCTACCTTAATCTGAATAAAGAATCGTTTGTAGGTTAACTTCTTCAGCAGCGATAGCGGCTTGAATCTTCTCACGAGCTGAAGTGTCCTTGCTAGAGGTCTTCTTCAGTTTCTCGTTTAGTCCGTCGATAGTGGCCGTAATGTCTTGGTATTTATCGATCTTTACTTGTACGGCAGGGTCATTCGTTTTGGACGCCCACTCATTTGCGGACTCGATATCTCCGAGATAGAGGTAGGCAGTCACTTTCGCAGAGATGCGGGGAGCGGTCCATTCCACATTCTCCGTCTTGGCCATGGTCTCATGATCACGTTCCAGTGTTGCGATATCGAACGCGCCCTCATCGGTCGGATGTGACACTTGGAAGTCCCGGAGACGTTCTAATTTTTCCTGGTCAGATAGATCGAGCCCGGTCAGCTTCGTCTCGATCAGGATGGGGTCATCCGTGAGCTCAAGTGCTTTCTGGTCTGCGCCTTCTGCGAGATAGAGATCGGCCAATAGGGCATCCTCTTCCTCGGATCGGTCTTTTCGTTCCAGTAAATCGATTAGTGAGGATTCCTGACCTTGGAGCGCCTGGTCGTAAGCATCCAGCCACGCCTGTTCGCCCCCGGTTACCTGCTCAGCGTGTGCCTCTTTATCGATGAACCATTGGGTGGCAGTGAACAGTGAGGTGAACAGAATCCCAGCTGTGGCCACCCCGTAGACGAGGCGGCGCTGCAGTCGGGTTAGCCGTGACTGATAGGTCGACGACACGATTGGATTCGATTTGGCGGACTGGCGCTTATAGTCGTCCGGTGTCTCGGACTCGATCTCGTCGAGGATCCACATCTTCTTCGCGTTATCCTCTTTCTTTGACCGAATCCGTTGCACTCGATCCTTCACTTGATGATATAGGTTCGGATACGTTCCTTCGGTTCCGAACGTGAACGTCCCCCGATAGAGCAGTTCGTCTTTCTGGTCGAAGAGCCGGAAGTCACCGGAACAGCTCGTCCCTTCGCTACTGAGCGCATGATGCAGGTCATGGGTCGCGACGACGGCATCGGCGAAGGTGAGCCGTTCATAGTTCTGAATCCGTGTGTCCGGCACGTCGGTGAATCGTACAAACAGCATCTCGTTCCTCCTCTCGTTTCAAGCAACAAAAAAAGCCTTCCGATTGGAACGCTGCGTGGATCTGCATTAGAATTTGATGTTCTGGTCGACCATCTCGGCGAGCGTGAACGCGCCCATGACGATGATCAAGCCGACCGCGCCCCCGACGAGCCAGCCGACGGCCTTCGAGCGGCCACGGTCCCCGCCGAAGATGAAGTAGAAGCCCCCGATCGCGAAGGCGATGGCCGCGGCGATGACGGCGAGCCCCTGGAAGAACTGAAGTAAGCTGAGCCCTGTCTCATTGAGTCCCATGTCGTTCCCTCCTTAATCCTGGTGCGCCGGCGACTTGAAGCTGAGCTTCGCCTCGAGCGCCTCCAAAATGAGTTCCTGGTTGTCCTGGATGACCTGTTGATGTTGTTCGTCGAGCCACTCCTCGTAGTCCTTCCCACGGATGCGTAAGAGTTTCTCGGCGAAGCTACGGTTCTGTTTCTGTTCTTTTGATGCCACAGTACACACTTCCTTCCCTTAATCTCGTGATGTGCAGCAGCACATCATTAAGGACAGTCGGATTCGGTGCGGTGGGTTTCTAGCCGTTCCCCCACGAACTCCGCTCCTCGTGAATCAAAGGAGCTGTACAGGGTTTTTCGATGACCCGGAACGATTCTGTGACCTTATGGCGAGTTTTAGGCGACTCTCGCCGAACCATCTATGCGTAGATCCCGCCCACCCGGTCACTGGTGAGGGACACGCCGGTATGTGATTGGATTAGACCATCCTTAAGGATGTGCTGCTGCGTCGATGTCGATTACTGGCGGACTCTTTTTCGCTTCTTGACATGGATGAGCTCGTCATCCGGGTTCTTGCGCTTGGCGAGCACGTGGGCGTCACAGACGACCGTACGGATTCGATAGTAGAGTTGCGTCAACTGAACCGCTTCACCGCTCGCCTTCTCGATGCCGATGAAACCGTGCAGTTCATACGTCTTCCCGTCGAACGTACGGACCGAGTCTGCCTGCGGAAGTTCCTTCAGGTCGAACCGACGGCGCTCGAGTTTGGTGACGGAACGCTTCGCTCCGTATCCGAAATCGATAGCGTCCCACGGGACCATCGCGAGCGTGTGCCCGAACGCGCGGGCCAGGTGATCGATGTCGGCAATCGACGGCACCGAACGGTTCTGTTCGTACTGACTGATAGCGGGTTGCGAGATTTCCCCGAATGTCTTTTCTGATAGTTCGATCTGTGACCAGCCTGAAAGCCGGCGGTTCTCCTTCAACCACTCCCCGAATCGATACATAAGCCTTCCCCTTTCTGTAAACCAGAGCGGCGACCAAACAGATGTTTCCTTTTGTTGGTTCCAATATAGCAGGAGTAGGAATAAAAATCATCAGTTTTCTGATATGTCAGAAATTTTACATTTGACGATTCTTGTCGAATCCGCTCTACATAAAGGTTTATAGGCAACAGTAACTCAATATTTTTAGTTTTGTAGCACAACTGTAAAAAAATAACGCTTTGAATATAGAAAAAAATTACAAGTATTTTGATTTCAAGAGATTGTGGTAGGGTAGAGGAATAGAAGGATTCATAAAGAATAAGTGATGAAGAGAGTACTTTGATCGTGGGGTGAGCAAGTGGAGTTGAACGAGGCAATCATCGAGCGGATGAAAGAGCTCGCAGCAGAACATAATATGACCATCCATCAAGTCATTCAGAGAGGTGGATTAAATCAAGCAACAATTTCAGAGTTGATGAGCGGACGCACAAAACATCCTAAAGTAAGTACAATTCAAAAGTTTTGTGATGGTTTAGATGTTTCTTTAAATGACTTCTTTAATGACAATAAGTTTAACAAATAACTCAATTAAATAGATATCAATTGTTATATATTTTCACGCCGTCATATTGAAAAAACTACATTTTGCATGATAGCAAAGTGTAGTTAAATAATTGTTCCTTCAAATTAATTTTATTTATCTAGTTTGATGCCGTCAGGCAGGGTTAATTTTTTTAATTTCATAGTAGTGTCATTATTACTGACGACATTTACTACGATTACTTCTTCTGTATAAGTGTTAGTCTTAGTGTCAAATTTAGCTAATAGTAATTTTTCATTTCCGGCATAAATCATTACAAAACTTTCTCCTTTAAAGTCAGTTACGTAGAAAGTTGTTTGATTTTTTGTATCTGTGTCAGCGAGAAAACTTACTATAGACAAAGAAAATGACAAAAATACGACTAAAACTACAAATTTTGCTACGTTTGAAGTTGAAATTAATTGAACAATATCGCTTAAATTTATAATTTTATTATTTAAATAGGCTTCAACCTTATTTTTTGGACCTTTTATGTGTCTATAATTCCAACAAGAAACTGAAATAATGAACAATAGAATTGATCCAAAGAAAACAGAAAAATTTAAAAAATTGTCTTTAAATTGAATAAAATATAATGCTAACATCATAATAAAAAAAACATGGTATTCAAATGCTAATTTTGCATAAGGATGCGTTCTGTACATTAAATTTAAGACTACTATTATATACATGACTGCATATATCATAAATATAATAACGATTTTTGAGGCTATCTTGATAAAGTTTGAAAAGGAAACTGTAACAATGCCAAAATCATCTAGCCCAAAATTTTTAATATAAGTTATTTCATATTGATATACCAAGAAATACAATAAGGCAGTTGCGAGCGTGATGAATATACTCGCATCTAAAACATTGCTTCTTTCTTTATTTATATTTGGCATAAATAACTCCTCTGACTTTCAAGAGATTTTTTATAAGAAACCAAGTACATATTCAAAAAGCGCTTAAAATTAATTCTAGTTTTAAGCGCTTAACAAAGTCTATATTTTTTAGAATTTCTGAGAAAATAACAGTAATAGTAAGCTATTGCCTTTCTAGACGTATGAAAGGGAACCTCAAATGAATCTGGAGTAGTACCAGAGTCATCTTAATGATAGATGAAATTGTTAAAAAAATTAACTGATTTAAGTCCCCTTGCGCAAATCTTCAACTATTATTTTTGTACTTGTTTTGATAGTATCAATTCTATCTAAAATTTTATACTGATCTTCATCGACCAGTGGTTCATTCTTGTCTTTAGAACTTTGAATAGCACGTTCGATCTTTCTAAGTTCTTCTATCAATTGAGTGTAAGTAGTTGGTATATCATTAACTATATCATTTATTAAGCTTTCAATTTCGCCATAAACTCGTTGGAGATTAGACCCTTTTTTTATACTTCTAATATTTACTTTTATGGTATCAATTCTTCGATTAACTTCTGTAAAAATTTCAATGGTTCTATAGTTTTGAATAATTGAAAGTGATTGTTCTGCTTTTTTAGAATGTTTTCGAGCTTTGAACCATGATAAACCAGCTGAAAATGCAGCAAATATCCCTATTATATCTGCAACAGTGCTTAAATTCATATGATTCATAGACCCCTTTGATAATATTTATATTTTTCCATATAACCATACAAATTGATAAATACTTCTTCCCACCGTCCGTCTTCCCAAAAATTTCTCGCTAAAGCTTCAGCAAAATGATAATTACCTTTTTGTTGAGGGATAACTTCATAAATTGTTTCTTCAAATGCTCTATGGTCAACTGTTTCATTGTTATTAATTTTAGTTTCAAACTCATCCATAACATCCATGATCTGACTAAATTGATTTTTTGTAATATCGTACTCATATAAAAGTTTATTAACATTATTATCGTAAAACATGAGATCTTGCTTAAAACTTAGATGTTCAACAATTTCTTCTAACTTTTGTATTTTTTCAATTAATTTTAAATTTTCATCACTCATGATAGTTCCTCCTTTTTTAACATTATATCAGACGTTTTTTGAATATTATTTTTATTTTAAGTAATTAACTTGTGATAATATAAGGTTATCACAAGTTAACGCTTAGTAAATGATATAAAATTTAATTATGTATTACTTTATAATCACCAGAAATAATATAAAAACATATGTAATTTAAACAAAATACATATGTATTACATAATTAATCGTTAGATATTGTGCGTACGTTTCATTTTTATGAAAATTGATTAGAAAAGAGGCAGAAGCATGGAGATCAAGAAAAAGCAGCAGACGTTCGAAGTGGCATTGCGAGAATTGACCGGGTCGAATCCGAAATTGGCCGAGGCTCTAAAGAAGGACCATATCAATCTCGAGACGTTAAATGACATCGAAGTGATCGAATTGTTCTGGGCAACGGAATTATTCCCAATCTATGCTGATAAGAGTCCGCACACGCGTCGCGCTTATAAGCAAGATCTCGAGTTCATTCTCAGTTTTGTGATGTCCAAAACCGAAGGTCTGAAGCACTTGACCGTTCTAGATATTCATCGTTATTTGTTTGACGTAAACGAGCAATATTCACCTCGCACTGCACAACGCAAGAACAATATGTTAAAGCGTCTCTTAACTTATCTTCATATCAATCAATATCATCAACACAACTTAGCTTTCCATGTGAAAAATCAGAAACGACCAGAGCCCCTTCGTCGTGAAGTCGATTTTGAAGAGATTGAACGCATTGCCGAATCATTTCGTTATACGGTTCAACGTGCACATAAAAAAGAACTCATCGAGCTCCGAAATGAAACCATTGGCTATTTGTTGTTGACGACCGGAATGCGTGCTTCAGAACTTCTTTCCGTGAAATTCAATGACGTGAAGCGGAATCAACACACATTTTACATCGAAGTTAAAGGAAAACGTGCTAAATGGCGTCGAATCCCACTTACCGAAAAAGCGAGTCATCTAATTAATCGATTGCAGACACTCATGATGATTGAAGAATTGGATTCTCCTTATATCGCTTTCAGCACGAAGAAGTCAGGAAACTCAATGACGTATGAAGCACTCCGTTTGATGACTCATAAAGCTGTAGAGTTCGTAGCAGCAGATAGTACCAATCCCCCACACTGGTTTCGCCGTTCTTATATCACAAAACTTCTTGCTAATGGTAGTCCACTTATTGGAGTCATGCAATTAGTCGGTCACGAATCGATAGGTACGACGAATGGATATTTACAAACTATTAATCGATTATCGAATATATCGAATGCTGAATTACCGTTTGAATAACTCTATTTTTGATCTGCTTTATCCTCAATAATCATGAGCAGATAAGATGTCATAATGATTTATAGCTATTTTACCTTACTTTATAATTGTGTTTTCGTTTTATTTATAAAGGTTGTTAAATATAAAATCAAAGAAGATGGTTAGTAGATTGTACTTCTCACTCTATTTCTTTCATAAAATAGTAAAGTAAAAGATACCTTGTCCATTTTTTATGGAAAGGCATCCTTCACTATTAATTTTTGATTCAGATTAAATCTCTATTTTGTTATAGGCCCGTTTCGAAGAAATAAAAATTTAGAACAACATCATTATACCTGCAAATGTCGAAATTCTTAAATGCTAAGCCACTCAGGAACATCAGATGTAGAAGCACTTAAGGGCGAGTGGAGAGATTTCTAGCTTCAGCAGACGGTCAGACAGGTCTATCAACCGCGTTTCCAAAGAAATGATGTCTTTCAAAAAAATTCAAGGACATCGTCGGGCAGACCGGGGCCCACGGCTTCATTTCAAGACAAATCATGATCACAGGCTACATGTATCGGACCCGAAAGCTTAAGAGTTGCTTTTGGCTCGGCCACCGCGCGGTCGACAAAAGAAAGATAAAACTTCATCATCGACGCCTACGTCGTTCCAAGAAAAGTTTATGACAGCATCTTCAGTAGTTCTTTAATTAAACTTCGTAAGGCAGATCTGAAAATGTAGAAACCGCCGTGTTTTTATAAGCTGGTTCTGAAAATGTTGGAGCGGTTGTAAAAAAACTAAAAATTACGATAATCGATACAATGGATTTTAATGTATTCATTTGGTATATTAACTCCTAGATTAAGTTATTTGGTGGTGGTTTAAGTATGCAGTTGGAGAAGCTAGGTTCCGAAATAAGTTCTTTAAGAAAAGAATTAGGGATCTCACAAAAACTATTGTGTGAAGATATTTGCACCCAGCCCACGATTAGTCTTATCGAACGAGGCGAAATGTTGCCCGGGTTGGATATCATCTACAAAATATCTTTGAAGCTTAAGAAACCTTTAAGCTATTTTCTTAATATTATGTTCGAAAATAATTACGAATATGTTCACGAGATGATTGTGTACATCGAGGAGCAATCTTTGTCTCAGCGATTTGATATTGTATATGAAATGGTGGCCAAAGAATTAGAACAGGTTTCGGAAAAGAATAACCCTTGGTTCTACCACTTTCTGCAATGGCAGCATACGCTCTGTCTTTTCTATCTGAAAAAAATCAACAGTACAGCTACAACCATCAAGTTAAAAGCTTTGCTGGCTCGGGAGTACAATCTAATTCTCAGCAAAGATTTTCTTCGCGAGCGCATTCTGAACTCGCTTGCTTTTATTTATGCACTGGAAAAAAACTACGACCTATCCATTTATTACTATGAAAAAATTGATTTTACCGAAACATACTCTTCTTCGCCAAGACTGGATCCCAAAATTTACAGATTAAGAGTTCTGTATAATAAGGCGAAAACTCTCTATGACATGAAACGCTATTCTGAAGCCACCCAAGTCATTGATGAAGGTATAGAAACTTCGCTCAAACTTGAAAACATGTCTCTGCTGGGTAATTTTTATTACTACAAAGGGCAATGTTGCGAGAAAACTGAAGAAAGTTTTGATGAAGCGAGTTTTTGTTACAAACAGGCTTTATTCTTCTTCTCTCTTTTAAAAAGAGAACTATATACAGACTTAGTAAAAAAACAAAAGGGCAGATTCTTAGTTTAAGTAGTTACTTTTTAATCGATATGGTAAGGCCGTCTTTTATAGGGATGAGGGCTGACTGCAGTTCAGAGCTATTATGAGTGTAAGTATTGTATTCTTTAATTATTTGAGTGCGCTGATCCGCATGCTCCCATCTGACCCGGCCTCCCCACATCGTATTATCCGCTATGATCATTCCGCCTTTTTTTACTTTAGGCAAGACTATTTTTAACGCTTCCATATAAAGCTCTTTATCCAAGTCAATAAAAACAATGTCGTATTCTTCCTCTGTATCTCGTGCAAAGGCCAGAGCATCGCCAACATGGAGTCTCACTTTATGCTGCAGATTTCCTTTCCTCAAGAACTCCTGCGCAGTCTTTGCATTTTCTTCTGATAAATCCGTATACGTTACCTTGCCTTCTTCAATCGACTCAGCAAACCAGAAAGTGCTGTACCCGATTGAAGATCCCAACTCTAAAATGTTTCGGGCTCCACTTATTTTTGTAAGAAGGCTTAAGAAGTTTCCTACTTCTGCGCTTGCTATCGGAGCATTGTGTGTAACAGCAAACTTTTCCATTTCTTTGATAATAGCGCTTCTGCTTTCTAGGTGAGAAAACAGGTATTTTCTTACGCCGGGTAGGCTTACGCTTTCAAGCATCAAATCCATATTATTCTACCTCCGTTGCAATTTTATATTGGGTTAAAACCTCACTGATATTATTCGGTTCGATTAAGTCCCCTCCAAGAGGATCAAATTGGAAAAACAGCATATCTGTCTCATGGCTCTCTGAATCCGAAATATAAATTAGGTACTGGCTGTCCCCTTCATGAAATACATCCATTAAAGTGAAATTCACCAATTCCTGCATTCCCATGTCTGCTTCAATTTTATTTAAAGCATCAAATCGGTTGTCTTCTAACATATTAATGACTCCTTTTTACTCCAACAGCTGCAGTTTTGATGTCGGCTTACTTCTTGATGTGTGACATCATTTGTGAAATGGTCAATCTGAACAATGTGGTTGAGAGATGCAATATTAGAATGGTTTATACCGGCCAGGAGTTTTATTAAATCAAAAGTCAGCATAGAAGCTAACAAGCTGGAATTAGCTAGAATACAGTCATTTTGCGCTCCGTATTTCCCGCTTAACAGTTGTATATATTTCTCTTTTGCTTCTTCAAACTGAAATATCTCCTGCTCTAAGCATTCGTAACAAGACGTAATGCCGGGAATGATTGTTTGAAACCGCGAAACATATTCGACCATATTAGAATACGACCAAATTGTGCCTGTTTTCATGCAGGCTGTATTGCACCACTGTAAAATTTTCAGGCTCGGTTGATCGGCAGCGCACAACAAGTAATCGCATTCATACTGCTCTAACATGCTTTCAATCTCACTGCTTGAATTCACTTTCTTATCAATTCCTATAAACTCAATTGAAGAATTAAACTCGGACAGTGCTCTTTGTGCAGCACTGACTTTTTTCATTCCTACATCTGCTTCCTTATAAAGAATTTGACGATTTAGATTCGAAATTTCAACTTCGTCATAATCGATTCCAATAATTTTTTTAACGCCGAATGATGCCAGATTATAGATGAGATTTGTTCCTGCGCCTCCTAACCCAATAATCATGACTGTAGAATCAACTATGTTCTGCAAATACTCGTACTTCTTATCTCCTTTTGCATCAAAGTTGGATAAAAAATTTAAATTTCTGCTCTGTCTTTCCTTATTTTCAATTTCCAGATCATTAGCAGCATCCTCCATTATGTATTCCACCTCAGAGAATTGCTGGATAATATTCATTAATTCCTCGGAAGAAATTTCATATCCTTCAGATTTTAAATTAGAATGGATGGATGCAAGATCGTTTGTGCCGTCGCAATAAAATAGAATGCTAGTAAACAAACCCTCTGTATCTTCAATTTCAATATTTGTATTTTCACAACTCCCAATTAAAATACCTTTATCGACGGGAACTGTCACAAGATGTTTTCTAATTCTTGGATATTTCAAGTTGTTTCCCCCTTAATAATTCCTGCACTTACTATTATCCATAAAAAGTATTATTTGTGTTTGAATATTAGTATCTTTATATTTATTTCCATAATGTTTGTTGTAAGTGGTTATTTTACAGAATATACTCATTTCATAACGTTAGAGGGAGGTCAAAACCATGAAAACTGTTGTCATCAAAAAGAACTCAGTTCGCGCTAAAGTTGTTCTCGGATACAACTAATAACTACTTTTTTACAATATTTTATTAAACGATAAGGAGGTCAAACTATGAAAACTGTCGTCATTAAGAAGAACTCAGTTCGTGCTAAAGTCGTTCTCGGATACAACTAATACTTAACATTCTTAAGTCTTTTACTTATCTATTACATAAGGAGGCCGAAAACTATGAAGACTGTCGTCATTAAGAAGAACTCAGTTCGCGCTAAGGTTGTACTCGGATACAACTAATACTTAACATTCTTAAGTCATTCACTATCAACTGCATAAGGAGGCTGAAAACTATGAAAACTGTTGTCATCAAAAAGAACTCAGTTCGCGCTAAGGTTGTTCTTGGCTATAACTAAAAAAAAAAGAAGAGCTTCTAGCTCTTCTTTTACTATATAAGGAGGCATACATACGATGAACAAAATCAATATCTCAGTAACATTTCAAAAAAACTCATTAGGATTTGAGAACCTTAAACCCTTGCTGGACTATTTATATCCTTATTATCTGGAAATGCGGTCAGAAATTGAATTGGCATTAGACTGGGAACATTCCCGTTATTTCTTCCCTGTTGACCGCGACGTCCAATCGCCGAAGCAGAGCATTACTTCCTCTGTAGGTTTTTCAGAGCGGATTCGATTCTATCAATTCAGCAAAGTGCAATATCCCGTATTTTTTTTATGCGATGTATTAGCGACGGTAGCAGAGAATCAGAATGATGACCGCCGGTTGGAAGTTTCTTTTTATAACCTGAAAGACACGAACGAAGCAGAAAGAATGTTTCTTAAAACATTAACTGAGCGGATACAAATTCAAAAGCCTAAAAATCTCGTTTTAAATTTTGAAAACAACGCAGATTATTTTTCTGCAACGAATGGCAAACGGGAATACCTTACGCAAGATCTTCACTGGGACTCAGCACTTATAAAAGAGAAGTTTCAGTTTTACATCAGCCTTGGAATGCATGAGGATGCCATTCGCTTGGGCAACCTTTATCTTCAGAGACATCCGGAAAATTATGAAATGCACATGTTTACCGGGCTTGCCTATGTATTATTTGATATGCCTGAGAAAGGAGAAGACAAATATCTTCATGTTCTCGAACATTCAAACGACCCGAAACTGATAGCAGATATTTATTACTGTCTTGCCATGTTGTATATGCGACACAACGACAAAAACAATCTGGATTTTGAAAAATCGCAACAGTACCTTGAACTCGGTAGAAAAACCATTCAGCATAACAAAGAAGCACTGGGATTGGACTATACATACCTTTTCGTCTTTAACAGAAATGGAAGAGCTTTGGCAGAATTTAAAAAAGGAAACTTTGAACTGGCTCATCAATATTGTGAAGATGGTCATCGGACCTTGTTTAAAGCATACGGGTCAGAACCTCATATACTGCACAGATCTGTGCTAATTTACAATTGCACATTGACAAGCAAGGCGCTCCGAAACGATTTGCAGACGAAATTGTATTATGATTTGCTGTTGACTATCGATCCCTATTATCCTGATTACTGGTATGACAAGTTTAAATTTGAAAGTCGGATTGGGGATCTTGAAAATGCCGAGTTCAGTATAAACCGGGCTCTCGAGCTGAATCCTTACAACTCTTCCTATTATATTGAAAAAGCCGAGTTCTTAACTCAATATGCTTATCCCCAGTCGGCAATTGAGGATAGTTATTCTAAGGCGCTTAAAATTAATCCCATGCATGAAGAAGCTTTGGTAAATTATTCAGCCTTTCTGCTGGAACACAACAAAAATGAGGCAGTAATGGAACTGTTAAGCAGCAGAAAAGCATTTCTCTCTGCTGATGCGAAAAGCAACTTAGCCCTGGCTTATTTGAACGTAGAGGATACAGACCGGGCGATTGCTTTATATGAAAGCTTATTAGCAGATGCACCAAAAGCTGACTGGCTGGCTAACCTCTCTGTTTGCTACTACTCTCAGCAACGTCATGGTGCAGCATTAAAGTCTATAAACGACGCTATGGAACATGATCCTGACAATCCGAGCTATATTTACAATAAAGCTTTTTTGCTGAAGGAATTGTATTCTATTGAAGAAGCCTCACGCTACATTCAGAAAGTAAAAGAAACGTATAAAGAAGAAAATTTTATTGAAGAGCTATCACAGCTTTTAGAGGAACCTGCTAATGTCTAAAATCTTAAATCAATTAAAAATTAATTCTGATTTTGTCAATCTGTTAAAAAACAACAGTGATTTCAACAAATTGTTCTGGGCCCGAACCTTATCACTGATTGGTACTCAGATGCAACGGTTCGGGCTGCCGTGGCTCGTCTATGAAATTTCTGGATCTGCAGCATTGATGGCTGTAAACTTTACTGTTTCTCTACTTCCAGGCCTGTTGTTCGGATTTACTGGAGGAGTAATAGCCGATCGCTATGACCGGAAGAAAATCATGTTCTGGGGAGATTTAATTGCAGCGGTCATTACCTTTTTGTATTTTATGACCTATCTGTTCTCCATTTCTGTAGGCGCATCCGGATTGTTTATTCTAACATTTATTCTTTCTAGTCTGGCCGCCTTGTATACTCCTTCCTTTGATGCTGCACTGCCTAACATTGTAGAAAAGAAAGACATTGTTAACGCCAACAGTTTATTTAATGTGGCAAGATCTTTTATCAGTTTGGGCGGGCCGATGGTTGCCGGTATTTTAATCGGTTTCATGGGACCATGGACTAATATCATGATAAATGCTGTCTCTTTTCTGATTTCCTCTCTGTTGATTTTGGCGATCAAACAGCAATTGAATGCTATTCAGATAAATGAGAAGAGCAGTATGCGGTCTGACTTTAACAACAGTTTGAGCTATATCAAAAACCAAACGTGGCTTTATTATGGTCTATTTATTACATTCGGCCTCTTTTTGGCCACAGGTAGCGTAGGCAGCCTGATTCAGTATTATCTTTTAGAAGTATTGAATGTAAAAGGGTTTATGTTCGGATTCTCCTTCACACTCTTTGAATTTATTCCAATGCTTCTAATGGGCATATATGCTCCGGTGTTAGCAAAGAAATATGAATACGAGACCTTGATCTTTTGGGGGACATTGATATTTGCTTTGAGTATTGTAGCGATGGGAGCGACTACTGTCTATGCAGCGGTTATACTTTCAGGTATGATTCTTAACGCTTCTGCAGTGCTAGTTCTAATCAGCTGGAATACGATGATTCAAGTTAGAGTGCCTAACCATATGCTCGGTAAAATATCAGGAGTGGCAATTACTATTCAATCGGTATCTTTGCCGATCGGCGGGGCTATTTCATCCCTGCTGGTGATTTACATCTCTGCTCAATGGACACTGATAACATTTGGCCTTCTAGCAGCATTAATTTCCTTGTCGACGCTTAGCACGCCTTTCCTGAAACCAGCAAAAAATGAAGAGAACATTAAAGCGGGCTAAGAGTAAGTGTAAGAATAACGCCATTAACAAATCTCAGCAAGCAGTTATATGCCATTTTTAGGTGTATTTACTGCTTGTTTTTATTTTTTGTGCAATCAGAATAGATATGAAAAAGCATATAAACATTTAATAGTATATTGACGAATCAGGTCGCAAAATAGGAGTGATTCGTCTTTTTTGTAGATTTTGATTTCTTGAGACGTTCTACCTCCATAGAATTCAAGAAATACTATGTGGACTTTCCTTTCAGTCCAACAGGTTGGCCAACTTCTTCATGTTTGTGGTGGCTACAACCAGATTGGTGTGCTGGTTCTTCATGATTTCTTTGTAAAAGGTGAAACTAAGACCCGCGGAGATTCTTCGCGTCGGTTCATCCGGCTAGATGAAAACTTCTCGAGGAGGGCAGAAACAGTACACAACAGTACACAATAGAGAAATCGATTAGGTGTTCGAACTTTCGACTTTCGGAAGAGGTGACCCTACGGGAGCAGCTGGTCTAACGTGATTTTTGGCGTGATACATCCGGGTTTCTCCTTTTGGATAACGAACAAACGTGGTATTTAACTTCTCGTGTCCCCGGTTTGGACCGATTCGGAGTATATACAGGGCTTTTTTTTGAGGCCATCCAAGGACGGCTTCTTGTGTTGCTCGCACAACGGCACATCGATTCCTGCTGGAAAGAAACTCAACGGGACTCAAATTGCGATGCGATTCCGGGGTTGCCTCCGGAAAACAAGGGCGCCAGAAAGGTGAACAATATTATTCAAATTAGTAGCCCAGATGATTCTGTTCTCAATTTTAAGAATAGACGTTTTCTAGATTCCTGTTTTATTTTCTGTCAGTCAATATGTCTTCCTAAAACATATTTAATGTCTTTTGGATATCTAAATACTTCCCCTTTCATTTAGAAAATCATTATTGAATTTTCTCCATACAAATAAATAAAATAACCACGTGAATATATCTGTCTAACTAATTTCACATCGTGATTAACTTATTCTTTAGAAAGTATGCGCCGGCGCATACTTTTACGGTAATTGAAATAAATATTATTTAGAAAGATATTTAATTACAAAAGTATGCACTTTTACAAATGTGCTATATTTAGTGAAGAAGAGGTGATTAATATGGAGAACCATTCATCCTCCAACAGCCGCTCGCAACAACTCATTATTTCTCAAGCGGTCAATACGATAAAGCAACATGGTATGGAAGAGATCCTCCATAGCGCATCCATTTTTGATATTCATGAATTTGTCTCAACGCTCTATCAGGAGCACTATGCGCTTGAAAATATCGAAAACGCCTATAAGAAGGTTCGTTATTACTCTTTTATGAAATTAAAACGTCGCTGGGTGAAAACAGCCGTGCGAAACTATCAAGAGAATCGTGGTTATAATAAAGAACTTCGCGCCAAACATGACATGATCTCAGCTTATGTAAAAGTTGCAGGCTTTGAAGGACTCTACAAAGAGTTTCACGTGAAAACCATTGAAGACTATATGAATCTCTGTATCACCGAGATTGAAGAGTGGGCAGAAGATCCAAATCAACTAATCCATACGTATCCGTACTGGTCTCAAAAAACCGTCAATCAAAAAACTACGACGTTAAAAACAGATGTGCTCATGATTTTAGGGGAAGTTGCAAAGGAAATTGATTCAACCAAGCGTGTAGCACATCATTCACCAACACTCGCTGTTGATATTCCATTTTTCGGGATATCTGATCGCATCAAAAATAAAACAGATCAACTTGATGAGAAGCTCAATGAAGCATCACAGCTTAACCTCGAGCTTTTAAACTACGACTCGGTCGTCCCGAAATATAAAGATGGCGTCCCACAGAACCTTTCTGTTCTAGTTAGTAAAGAGTTTATTCAAGAGTTAAATGGCAAAGTACCTGATCTAGACGCTAAAGACTTCGAGGCTTTCACCGAAATCCTGTCATATCGGGATATCTCGTTCCAAACGAGTCGCAAAATCATCTTCCCACTCGTTCAATTAGTTGAAAAACTCTATGCTAACAAGAGTGGAAAAAGCTATGAATTAACAACAAAACGCCTTATGAAACTTGGGTATTATCGAGTAGCTGGGCACAATGAAGAAGGCGATTTCTTTATCCGTGGCCTCTTCTCTTCCGTTACCATCAAGAACGCCACAACCCTTGCGGATAGTCAGGTCATCGTCACAGTAGCTGAAGAAGTGTATGATGATTTACTCAAGCAGCAAATCGTCAGTATCTATGGTGAACAGATTGAACAGTTGAAAGGGAGCTTTGCCTATCATTTGGCATTCGTTCTTCAAAAAGAACGCATTGCGTCGCTTCAGACAGGAGAGCAAAGCCCGGTTCGTCGGCATTGGCGTCAATTTACTTATTCGATTCGCTTCAATAAATCACGAAAGTCAGAGAACTTGCGGGAACTTGAGGCAAATCTTGATCGCATTAAAGAACATGAATTTATTTTAAAAGACTGGCATCGTTCGGGCGACTACTATTTCTTCACGTTTTACCCGCTCGAATCATGGGAGTTATTAAATCATCCCGATACATTGCTACTTTAATAGAAACAAAACATAGAAGAAGCCTACTATATTGAAGGCTTCTTCTTTTCTATGCTTACTCTATAGTTTATGTTTCACATGGAACGTTTTTAGATGAAGTGATGATTAAATACAGGTGAGTGCCAGTATTTAATTATCAGCTGTATCCTATCAAACTACATTTATGCGATTTGGACAAATCATTTTTTTAATTAGTTGCATAATCTTGTCATACTGAAATGACACTTATGAGTAATTTAGAAAGACTATTCTTACCTAATTGTTCGCTTTAGGGTGAAATGATTCGTAAAAGTACGTACTGAAACGACATTTTTAATTGAATTTGGTCGCAAATTGCCGTACTAAATTGACATGGCTCTTAATTTGGTCGCAGATCATCGTACTGAAACGACATTTAATTGGTTTTTGTCGCAATTTGTCGTACTGAAACGACACTTTTCAACTTTTTGATGAAAAACCAAAAAAAGTTTAAGTGTCTGTCTCTTAAAAATGGTCGCAAATTATCGTACTGAAACCGCATTTTCGATTGTTTTGGTCGTGAATCGTCGTACTGAAACGACACTTTTATTAAAATGGTCGCAAACCGTCGTACTGAAACGACATTTTGACTACTTTTCGTATAAAATTTTTACTCTGAATCACTCTCAAATGGCTTTCTTAAGCAATTCCTCCTAATTTGGTCGCAAACCATCGTACTGAAATGACACATTTTTATAGCTCTAAAATGGCTTAACATCAACGTTTCATCAAATTTGGTCGCGATACATCGTACCAAACCCACACTTTGACACTATCTCGAAAGAACAAGATACTAAAACTAGCATATTTTAGGATAGAGGAGGTGAAGGGTACGTGGCTTACAAAAACCGTCACATTTTAGTTGCAAACAAACTACTCGTCGCGATGAGTGGCTTAACTCGTTGGACGAAACGAGCTGATCACTATCGCTATGAACAGCATCACTATAACATCCCTACATGCTTCACTTCTTTTAAGTGGACAAAGTCACGGATTCGCCATGTCCTCACACTTCTTTCTTATGCAGATGACCAAGGTAAGATTGAGTTTATGGAAGATACAGAGCTTGCTTCTTCCGCTCATACGTCTGTCCGTTCTTTACATAATAACTTAAAAACATTTGAGAGCCATGGCTTGTTACGGCTTGTCCGGCATTTCCCTGGAGTGCTCTCGATTGAACTAACCGATTATCTTGAGAATTATCGTGATCTTTATTTTGACGGAGCCTCTGTCGTTTCGAAGACAGGGTACACGTCTATTTGGCATGATCTTCTTTCCGAACTGCTCACGCTTGATAACGTGAACGCTTTGCGTCTTGCGTTACGTACACTCGTACAAGTTGAAAAAGATATCCATGTTCAATCAAATGACCAAGCTATCCTTACCTATGACGAGATTAAAGGCTTCTTGCCTAAATACTGTGGCCACAAACTTGCCATTCAAAAGATGATGGATCGTTTGAAGTTCCTTCAAGTGTCCCTTGTAGAGGACAGCCGTCATTTCTTAAATGTGGTGAAGCAAAATCTCACGCTTAAAAAACGCGTTCAAGATATTACACGTCCAGTCCTCGTTGAATTGACGTTAGACAAATCTCAAGACAGTAAAGTGATCCGAGAACAAGAGCGTTCAGACGCTCAAATTGCTTGGTTCGAGTTGCGTAAGCGTGTTGGTGAGTTCTTCGATTTCGATGTATTAAAAGTAAGCCGTGAATCTCTCTACTCAATGAGTGATACGTTCGGTGCATTAGCGTTCCGTGAAGTCTTGGCTGACTTGAAACAAGCGTTTCTTCACCATCGTGAAGACTTAATTCATTCAAGTGAGCATCAACTCTTCTTCAATGAGCCGATTCTTTACCTTCATCAACAACTAAAACATAAAGTGGAAAAATTGACGATCGCATGATGGTCTTTTTGGCATGCCTCATTTTGAAAAATTGTATGAAAACATCTCGAATCTATATCCATTGTTGATTCATTCCATCAAAAGGCATCGTATATGACCTGTGTTTAATAAGGTCATTTTTATATTTTACATCTCTGGAAAAAAATCAAATACAATCGTTTTTATTTCAAATATATAGTGAATAAAATTGGCTGTTGGAGATGATTTATCAAAAAAGAAATGAAAAAAAAATAGCCCCTTTGAATAAAAGAAACTATAGCTGACATATTTACAATCTTCTTAATCTCTCAAAAACGTTGGTGTCAAAAGGATTTTCAGACTTTCATTTTTCCTAATTCTTTTAATCTATCTTTAATTCTTATTCATTCTATTTAATCTTTTTTATTCATAAGAATATGGTTTTGTATTCTTCTCTTAATCGATTAGATCTGAGCGTTTGATTACATGTACATTCTCTAACGACTTAAATCATAGTAAGCGTTCAAAAAACCGTTCATACAATATCATGAAGATGTCACATCCATGATGACTTATTCCTATATACCCCTCATACAATAAAGTATATATCATCTTCTAGGAGGTCTTTCCTATGAAACGAAGTATTCGCTATGATGTTGATTATGTATTCGCTGGTTTTGACAATATTGAAAAGTATGGACATTGGACATATCATGATGAGATTACAGATTTAGAACTTAAAAACGCAGGAGAAAATATTGAGAATCTCGTATTTACGGGTCAAATGTTAGATGAAATTTTTGCAACTGAAATTTTCTATCAGTGCGTGACACAAATACTCGGTGCCCCTTGTGTCACAACCAATGCGATATTTGAACATTTACATAACGAAGATGACGGTGTCTATACACTAGGATCACTCTCTGTTTCGCTGATGGAACCAACCTATCAATTTGACATGTAAATGTATTCTTCATTAGAGCTACACGATTGTCTTCGCTTTTATTTGATCTCATCTTATCTATCCATATTCGGTGTTTTTAACTTTAAATATGTATAGCCAGAAACTGTATGCTCCTTTAGTATCCACATATCCTGATAAGGGCTTAGCTCAAGTTGCTATGTTTTATTCATTCACTAATTTCAAATTCGAAGACTATAACCCAAGGTTGTAGTCTTTTTTCTATTTCAAATAGTAAAACACTCTTGAGGTGAAAGTCGAAAGTATACATTTCGACGTCGAAATGTATACAAATCAGATAGTAAATTTAAGAGTATAAAACAAGTATACAAACTATTTTTAATTTGTATACAAATTATTTATTTAAATATGTCAGTTGTTCATTATTTTTAGTTGTTCCATAAAATAGAGTGTGGCATCATAAGAACTAGAAAGGGGAGAGGACATGAACATATTAACGTTTTACATTTCGAAAGGTGGATCTGGTAAAACCACCTGTTCCTTGAACATGGCCTATGCATTAGGAGAGTTAGGGGAACGTGTTCTTCTCATTGATTTAGATCCCCAGGGTTCTCTTAGCAAACTAATGTTAAAAGAATCCGATACGATCAAATACATGACTATGTTTGATGTACATACACGAAATTTAGATATCAAAGATATTCTATTTGATGACGAAACGTATCATGTCAGTCTTCTTCCTTCAAATGAACGAAATGCAAGGTTAATCAACTTACTCTCTGAGCAAGATAAGCTCTTCTTATTAAAAGATATGATTGCACCGCTCGAAGATGAATTTGATTGGGTCATCTTAGATTCAGTTCCTTCGATCAACGAACTCTCAAAAGTTGTCTTGTCGACTGCCAATACGACCATTATTCCATTTATGCCGAAAAAGCTTGTCTTTGATCAGCTAGGAAGTACCATTCGCACCGTACAAAAGGTGAAAAAATTCTATAATCCTGATTTAGAGATTGCCGGGGTCTTGCCTGTGGCGATGGACCATACGTTAAAAGCCGATAAAGAATACTTCGAAGCAATGGAACAAATTGCGTTGACTGAATCGTTGACTATTTTACCTGTCATCAAACGATCGACATTTATTGAAAAAGCAGCAGATAGCGGAAAAAGTGTCATTCAATACCGCTCCAGAGAATCAAAACAGTTATCTGAACCGTTTCGAGAGTTGGCACAAAAGATCCGAACAGCCAGAGGTGATTCTCTATGAAGGCCAGAAATCGTAACATTCATAAAATCAAACCGAGTGAGCAACACCCTTATCAGAGCGGTTTAACGAATATCAGTTCACTGGTTCAAAAGCTGCCAATTTCAAAAGAAGTTGAAGACCTCGTTCACGAAATCAATGAACTCGCCAAAGTACAAACCATTTCCGTATTTGAGATTGGCAAACGTCTAGTGATCGCCCGTTCTGAGATGCATGATAAAAAAGAGTGGGGGACGTTTTTAGAAGCGGTCTCCATGTCCGCCTCACTTGCCTCACGATATATAAAAGCCTATGAGACGCTGCATCCACTCGAGGCATCGCTAACAAGTCTACCAGCATCCAAAATTTTTGAACTCATGTATCTCGATAATGTCGACGAGGTCGTCGAGCAAGGACTATATATTAATGGTGAAAGAAGACAGGTCGAAGAACTCACGGTCAAACAGATCCGTGATCTTCGAAAAGGGAACACTCATACACCCCTTAAAGTGAAACCTTTTCAGCAAGAGAAAAAGTCATCTTCGATCTTGTCCGCGCGTATTCCAAGTGATCTTTCGGAACAATTTCAACAGTATGCCCATGCACATAATCGTAGTGTCAGTGAGTTACTAGCTGAAATGATTGAACGAACTGTATCAGACAATATAATTGAAGCCACAGATGAACAAGGAGAACAGTCATGAAGAAAATCGCATTGTACAATCGTAAAGGTGGAGTTGGAAAATCAACGACAACCATCAATTTAGCTCATGCCTACGCACGGGATGGCTTACGTGTACTCGTGATTGATGCAGATGATCAGGCGTCTTCAACGAATGGATTAGGTCTGACGAACGACTATGAAGGGAAAGTGCTATTGGATTGTCTACTCGAAGACAACGATCCATTTTATACACCGATTGAACAAGTCATTGTCACTTGTGAATATGAGACTGGAACGATTTACTTAGTTCCGACAAGACGGTCTGCTTCACCGAGTGATTTAACGAGTCAAATCGGTTATGAGTACCGACTCAGTGAAGAGTTGGCCAAACTAGATGAACTATTTGATATTTGTTTAATTGATTGTCCTGGTTCGACGTCAGCGTTGAATCCTTATGCGCGCTGCGCTCTTGTCGCACAAGATCGAATTATCATGCCTGTACAGATGCAAAAGTTTTCGATGGATGCGGTATACTCGGCTCCTGAAGAGTTAGAAGAAATGAAACGATTCCGAGAAGATATTCATATCGCAGCGTTTATACCGACAATGGTCAGCGCACGCTCTAAAGGGGATACGACGACGGTAGAGGAACTTGAAGAACTCGGGAAAGAGGTTGGGATTCCAGTTCTCACAACGATTCCATATGCCGTTAAGGTACAAACCCTACAACGGGAATCTAGACCAGTGATCGACCATAAAAGTCCCGCAACGGATGCTTATTTACAACTTGCCCAGGAGGTACTTTCTCTATGAGTCGCCCTCGAAAAAAACATACACCAAAAATTTCAACATTCAGTGCCAATTTACCTGTGAAACAAAGTACACAATCTAGTGAAGATCGTACGGATCAAGTGGAAGCGGTCAAAGAATTTTCTGCAACGACGACCATCACGAATCCGTATCAATCCTTACCAGCAACCGGGCTTTCTCGTATTATCACAAAAAAACTGCCCGAAGATATCGAAGGCATTGTTCAATACTATAATCACATTGATGCGATTCAGGCGACGAGTTTTGTCGAAAAATGTCGTATTCTTGCGCATGCAAATAGCCTGTTCCGTGATCCGGAAACAAAAAAGGAATTTAAACAAGAAGAGGGAAATTGGAAAGACTTCTTAGCGAAGATTGGGATGTCTCATTCCCAAGTGAATCGTTTCGTTTCTTTTTGGAATACGTTTGGTCCGAATATTTTAGAAAAAACGATTGAACAAGATTTCAGTGCGACCAAGTTAGCGGAACTCTTGTCATGGCCGGAAGATCCAAAGCTCGCATTACTCGAGAGTAAGAAATATTACACAGCAAATGGGGACAAAACAGTTTATGAAATGACACGTGAAGAATTGCGTGAAGTGAAGCGTATGTTGATCGAGCGTCAAGAGCAGCGCGTCATTGAAGCTGATTCTCCCACTGTAAAACCTATGAAGGTCCATATTCGATTTTCAGATTTAACGGATCCATTATATGTTGGATTAACACAAGCTGCTAAAAAAGAACATGTGTCTGAAGATGAAATTATTCGGCGTGCGCTTAGTAAATACCTGGATACATAATGATAATAATGATTACAGATATGACTTTCTATAGGTTAGTAAATATATTTATGAATACTTGATTATAAGTTTCTAAATCAAAATTTAACCTCCGAGAACATATATATAAGGTTTATTTAGATAATTTTTATAAAAGTGATTGATATAATTAGATATACAATTTTTTTAAATCAGATATTTTCTTTAAAGGAGATGTTTTTATGAAACTAAATCCGTCAGATCCGGATATTGAAACAATAGTTAAAAGAATTGAAAAAGGTAGGCTGAATCTTCAACCGGATTTTCAAAGGGGAGAAGTTTGGAATACTGGTAAGAAAAAAAGATTAATTGATAGTATCTTAAGAGGCTGGCATATTCCGCCTATACATATTGTGGATACTGACTCGGGTCCATTAGAAGTTTTGGATGGTCAACAGCGTTTAGCCGCTATCAGAGATTTTGTTTTAAATAAATTTAAAATAGATGGAGAAATAGCTCCCTCTGATGAAAAAATAAGAGAACTGAATGGAATGAGCTATAAAGATTTACCTGACGATATAAGAGATGATTTTGACAGTTTTCCCATAAGAGTTTTTACTATAACTGAATATTTACCAAGTGAACCTTCAGAATTATTCCATAGACTTAATCAGTTAACAAATTTAACTCCGGCCGAACAGAGAAACGCTTACTATGGTAAAGCAAGAGAACAAGTCAAAAAAATAGTTGAAACTCTTAGTACAGTAACAGATATTGATAAAAGAATTGGATTCTCTAATTCGAGAATGAATTATGATGAAGTAATAGCTAGATTTTTAGTATATATTGAGAATAATACATTGACTGTAAAAGTGACCTCAAACGAGTTAACGAATTATTATAGAAGTGAAGATGGATTTTCAAATAGAACTATCAGATTTGCAGATGAGACGATCAAAATTTTGATAGACTTGCTTAACGTGACCAATGAAAACTTTAAATTTAATAAAGCTACATTACTTAGTTGGTTGCTTTTTATCTATAGATCATTAATAAATAACTATTCATTTATAAGCGATTTAGTTAATTTGGAGAAAATAATTATTCAATTTGAAAGTAACAGAAAAGCGGATTTTTCTTTTGCTCAATCTTTGCCTAATCTTTTTGATGACATGAACAGCTTAATTGACATGAAAGATTTAATTAACATTTTTAACGATCGTTCTGCTTCAAGGGTTGCGGATGTTTCATCTGTTCAGTTAAGAGACTATATTTTATTTATGTTTGCATATTCTCAAAATAACGAATATTTCGACAAAATATACACTTTTAATAACACTATTAGTCAGTTAGCCGCATCATCAAAAGATAGTACTCTTGAAGAATTGTTAATTGAAATTATTAATGATTCAGACTGGAGTGAGTTTCGATGAGGTCTGCTAGAGTAGATGATACGTGGAGAAGGCTGTCAAAAAAAAAATATTCAACTAAAATTGAAAGTATTGAAATAACGAAATTAAATCGATTTTATGATCAAACAATTCACTTTTCAGGTTCAATTACTGCATTATGTGGTTTGAACGGTTCAGGAAAATCTACATTCTTGCATTCGATTTATTTATTAATAAGTAAATCGAATGGTACTGAGGAAATGGAAGACACATATAAGAGAATTAACTTTAACAAGCTAGAAGGGATTTTGAGTCATAATAACGATGAAATTGAGATTAATTATAGTAAAGATGAATCATCTGATGAGGAGATTTTAAAAACTGAAATTAATTTGGCATTTTTAGATACGTCTTACCAAGTCCCTAGCTTGATTAAGCGCTTTGCTGAATTTAGAGATATTGAAAGTTTATTAGATGGTTCAGATCCAGTGGTGTTGGATAATGACGAAATAAAACATATTAATTATATTCTAGGAAAAGAATATTCAGTATGTGAGATTTATGAATTAGAACTTGATGACAAAATCTTTCCTTATTTTAGGGTGAGCGATAATAGTCTTAATTATGGAACAGAAAATATGGGGCATGGAGAAGTAGCAGCCTTATATATCTATTGGAAATTAAAAAGTTCTAGAAATAATTCTATTTTTTTAATCGAAGAACCGGAAACTTATTTATCTACTCTTTCTCAAAAAAAAATTATGAATGTGATAGCAAACTTTTCTTTACAAAAAAGTTTAACTGTAATTTTAACAACTCATTCATCAGAAATATTAACTAAAATACCTGTTCAAGATATAAAATTATTTATTGAAGATTTTAATAATCGGTTAATTCAATTGAGTAATGCTGTTGATCGAAGAGAGTATTTATCTTCCCTAGGATTAACACCTCCGAAGAAAGGTGTAATATTAGTAGAAGATAATGTAGCAGCAATTGTTCTAGAGCATTTATTAATGAGTAGGGCTAGAAATATAGATTTGGATTACGAAATTGTAAAATGGAAATCAGAGAGTGAAATTCAAACGACTCTTAAAAATTTTCCAATAGATATTTCTTGGTTCAATTTATACGGTGTTTTTGATGGGGATCAAAGAGATAACGTTAAAATAATTGAAAGAAGTATATCTCGAGACAGATTTGCATTTTTGCCAGGAAAACACCCATTTGAAGTTCAATGTCAGAAAATTATAAATGACAATGTAAATAAATTTTCAGACTATTCCAGAGTGGAAATAAGAAAAATAAATGAAGCTTTGAAATTAATAAAAGGCGAAGATATTCATGACTGGCTACTTGATTTGTCTAAACATCTCAGACTCGATCTCAGTAATTTAGTTAAAATTTGTTTTGATATTAGTATGGAAGTTGATTTAGATTTCAAAAATGATGAAAAAGCATCTTTCGAAGACATAAGCAAATTTTTTCGATGAAATTTATATTAATAAAATTGATATCTTTTAATTTTTAAATTGATTGTATTGGAGAGGTAAGTGGACTTCTATTTTTAAAAATTTCCGATTTTGATGACAAGTAATATCTAATAAATAAACTAAACTTGATTTGTCGAACATTATACAAGTATTTGAATGAATCCTGAGACAACCTAAGAAATAGACAATATATCGTGGATTTGTTATATTATTCGTAACAGAACCCACCACGCCTCTTCACAATGCGGACCACGGTGGGTCATTTTTTTTATACTAATGGGGGCAAGGACATGGATTCTAGGGAGCCTAACCAGTTAAAAGTACCAAAAACATACGAAGAACAAGTATCTATTTTAAAAGAGCGTGGTCTACATATTGAAAGTGAGCGAAAGGCTATAGAAGTACTTAAACGGATCAATTACTATCGTTTGACCGCATACGGATTAACACTGAAGACGAGTGATAAAGCAGATCAATTTAAGTCTGGAATTTCATTTGAACATATTTTAAAGCTCTACGAATTCGATAAAGAACTGAGACTTTTGTTGTTAGATGCAATTGAAAGTATTGAAACTGCGTTTCGCGCTCATATCGCTTATTATCATGCGCATACGTATGGTGCAGTTGCTTACAAAGACCCTACGCACTTTAAAAATGAAACGTATCATGCTAAGTTTTTGAATAATCTTGAACGTTCACTTAAAGAAAACGAGCGGGAACTCTTTGTGAAGCATCATCATACAAAATATCAAAGTAATTTTCCGATATGGGTAGCCATTGAAGTCCTGTCCTTTTCAACACTCTCCATGATGTTTAAGAACTTACATAATCAAGACAAGCAAACGATTTCTAAAGAACACTATTCGATGGATTTTAAATACATTGAAAGCTGGTTATATACATTGACCATGATTCGGAATATCTGTGCACACCATGGGCGGTTATATGGTAAAACGTTAACGATTCGACCTCAAGTATTTGCGAACGTTAAAAAAGAACTTTCAAATGAACGAATCTTTATTGTGTTCTTTATCATTTCAAAACTGTTGACTTCAAACGAACGGAACGTATTTGTAGACAAGCTTACTCACCTTTTAGACACATACGCAGCCTTTATTGATTATAAACAGTTAGGTATTCCTCAAAGGTGGAAAAAATATTTCGAATAACTGTATAGATGGAAAGGGACGAAGAAGTCGTCAATATGCGACTTCTTCGTCCCTTTTTGTTACGAATTATTCTGTTGAAGGTTTCGTTCCCGAAGAACAGCAAGCTCTACCTGTTCTTGTAGTCGATGTTCAAACGCTTCCTTCTCGCGTCGAAGAAGTTGCACTTCTAAGTGAAGTTTTTGATTCTCTTCTTCGAGTTGTTCACTCCGACGTGTTTTGCTTTTTAATTCATCTACAGCATCCATTAAACTTTGGTTTTGACGATTTAATTGTTTTTGACTCTCTTCTAATTTTCGAATAGACCCTTCCAAATCAAAGATCGTCTTTTTATGAACCTTCAACTCTTCTTTCGCTGATTGTTTCTCAGTCTCTAGTGCATTTAGTAAGTTTTGTTTATCTGTATGTAGTTGGTCCAATTGCTGTTGAAGTTGTTCTAGCTCTTCCTGATGTTGCATGACTTTAGCTTCATATTCTCGATGAAGGTCTTCACTTTCCTTCACAATACTGTCTTCAAGTTCACGTATCGTTTCAGTATATTGAATTGTCATGCGTTGAGTTTCTTTTTGTTGCTTCTCTAATCGAAGAGCTCGTTCATGAAAGAGTGAAGTAATCTGATTAAGTGTAGTTTCAAGTACATTATTCTCTTCATCGATTAATGGGTCTGGTGATTGTTTATCAGCTAATTGAATAAACTCTTCAAATAATTGATTCGTCGTTAGTTGTCGTTCTTGCATTAAACGTTGAATATGTTCTGTCACTTCTTCAGAGACACGAAATGATTTTACTTTTGTTTCGTTTGAGGCCATATCCTATTCACTCCACGTCATTTTTTTTTAGTATACCATACCGCATGTATCCCATTATAAACTCGAAATCCTATGAACCTAAGACGAAAAAAATAAAGGGTTTGCCTCATGAAAAAGGTAAAATTATACTTATCATCGATTTGGAGGATACATATTAAATGATTAAGTTGAGTTATGCAAAGAACGGATCACGACTCTTTCATATTTCAGAGGTGCATGACCGCGATAAATTGTATACATGTCCATTTTGCAATGAGCAAGTTCTGTTTAAAAAAGGCGAAGCACGCGAACATCATTTTGCACATGCAGCACACTCAAATTGTTCCGCATCACAAGAAACGATACTACATTTTCATACAAAGCATTACCTTGCAGATTTGATTAGTGGATCAAGTACATTAAACGTCGAATTTCAATTTTTATGGAGTGATCACTCTAAAGTACTAAAAGATTTAAGCGAAATGATACCCATCCAAAATGAAGGGACGATACAACTTTATGATATTTTGGAATACTACGGTTATTTTCCGGAGATTGGAGAAATCGAGAGAAAAGTAGGACCTTATATCGTGGATGTGTTTGCAGCGAATGAGGAACTACAAAATAGTATTTGTTTTGAGATATTCGTAAGTCATCAAATTGAACCTGAAAAGCGAGCCTATTTTATTGAACATCAAATCCCATTCATGGAGCTAATTCCAAAACAATTCAGTGCAACACATATCGAATTTAAACTTCACGATTATTATCTACCCGGTTTCTTTGACGAGAAAGTGAATCAAATGGAATCAAATGTACTGAAGTATTTATTCAATACATATAAACAAGACTTACATATGCAGCTTATACAAGAAGAGAGTATTTTACCTGAGCTCCATTTAAAAAAGCGAGCTGTTCAAGCATTGAGAAAAGAGCTACTCGATCAACCCGAGATCGGAATGAATAATCAGAAAGTGTTAGAAGGTGCACATTATCTCATGTGCCAAGCGCATAATGCTGTGATTAAAAAAGAGGTCACAGTGAAAAATATTCGTTACGGAAAATCAAAGGCCGGGAAGCCTTTCTTAACCATTAATGATGGTAGGTACTTTGTTGCAGCGGAGACGAACATATTTTATGACTTATTAAATAAGATGATGCGAAGAGCAGAAGTAACAGCTTATATTGGGGGATGGAATGATTTATCGCGAGATCAAATTATAGGATTTGATTTCCCTATCCCAAATCTCGACAAAGTTGAAAATGCAGCAAATAGAATTGTAGATCGAACACTAAATGAATTTGAATTTAAAATTGAACAAAGACTTCGTCAAATAGAATCAAATGAAGTGAATGAGTAAGGTCAAATAAATGAAAAAGGTGGAATCATACGAGGATGAACTCTGAGATTAATTTTAATGCGATTCTAACGCACTTATCTAAGTACGCAGGCGAGAAATATACAAGTCCAGATCGAGTACCATTAGAAATCAAAGATGAAATGATAGAACGGAAAAAGAGCGGTGGGAGAGTCGCTGATGAATTACATAAATTATCAAAAGCATTTGCGAGTATGTATGATTTAATTCCCCCTTCAAAATCTAAATGGTTAGATGGTTCGAATACAGCGATTCGTTCTTATCTATGGGCGCAACTAAAACAAGAAGATCATGTACATATTCCAACTAGTCTTTCAATATTTGCTGAAAAAGTTCAGGAACAGGTACAGTTCAGGTTATCAATTGAGTTAAAACAAGAAGGGGTAACCGAGGAAGATAGAGAAAGACATCACCGTTTACTAGATTATCCACTTCCAGAAGACACACATTACTCATATGTCATATCAACTGATCAAACGTTAGGCTTCATGAACAGTGATGAAACTGCAGAAGAAATTCGAACTAAAATAAACTCAAAAGAGTATAAGAAAGTACAGCTCGTGTACATGCTATCTTCATCCGAGATCGAAGAACGTGAATATTCAAATGAAAACATTTTTGAAGAGCTATCAAAGGCTTTTGAGACACTGAAACAATGCTATGACTACATTATTAAAGATACTCCCCCTTCTGACCAACAATCGCTAAAAATCGGAAACACTAAGGAGAGTCAGTCGATGTACGATAAAAATATTATTCTGTATGGACCGCCTGGAACCGGTAAAACGTATCATACCGTTTTATATGCAGTAAGTATTATTGAACATATCTCGTTAGAAGCTCTTCAAAATGAGTCTTATGATGACGTATTGAAGCGATACAATAGCTACAAAGTTAAAAACAGGATCGCGTTTACAACTTTCCATCAATCATATGGATATGAAGAGTTTATAGAGGGGATCAAACCAACTCTAGATAGTGAACAGATTCAAATTGAGTATCAAATTCAGCCAGGAATTTTCAAAGGTTTTTGTGAAACTGCTAGTGAACCTGGGGATTTTTTAACGTCCTATGGAATTAAACGAAATGCACAGATTTGGAAAGTCTCTCTCGGTGGAAGTGGCATGAATGAATTAAAACGTGATTGTTTTGAGAATAATCGAATCCGAATTGGATGGGATCACTTTGGAGAAAACCTATTAGGCGCAACAAAAGAACCAGAAGGAACTGTAAAAGATATTCTAAATAACTTTCAAAATGAAATGGAGGAAGGGGATATTGTTTTATCCTTAAGTGATCAAAAACACATTGATGCGATCGGAGTCATTATAGGTGCGCCTGAATGGTTAGACTCTAAAGAGAATAATTTAAAAGATAAGAACAATCATGAAATTACTCATTATAAACGTAGTAGAAAAGTAAAATGGCTCGCTAAAGATATACATGAAAACATATTCGATTTGAACGGCGGAAAGGTTCTGGTTCAAAAAACTGTATACAAATTAAATCGATTAACGTTGCAAGACATACAAACTATTTTACAGCCACATATGCCGCAGCAAGGGCTGGATACATCAAAAAATAGAGAACCCTATGTTTTCATTATTGATGAAATTAACCGAGGAAACATTTCAAAAATTTTAGGCGAACTAATCACACTCATTGAACCTTCGAAACGTATCGGGGCGGATGAAGAAATGAAAGTCCAACTTCCTTATTCAAAAACTGAATTTGGTGTTCCCGATAACATATACATTTTAGGAACGATGAATACCGCGGATCGATCCATTGCATTGATGGACACTGCACTGAGAAGAAGGTTTCAATTCATTGAAATGATGCCAGATGAGAATGTCTTAGCCGGAGTAATCGTCGACTCAATTCGTGTAGAAGACATGTTGAGAGCGATGAATCAACGAATCGAAGTGCTATATGACCGTGAGCATATGTTAGGACATGCATACTTTGTATCACTCAAGAGTAATCCGACACTTGAAGCGTTGAGTAGTATTTTTATCAATTCAATCATTCCATTGCTACAAGAATACTTCTATGAGGATTATAGTAAGATTCAAATGGTTCTAGGCGATAATGCAAAAGAAGATTCTCTCAAATTTATTCGAGAGTCTGACGTAAACGTTCAATATGTTTTTAAAGGCAATCCAGAAATTGACTTACTGGAGAAGCAATATACTTTGCAACGATCGGCCTTTTCTAATTCAGCAAGCTATCGAGAGATTTATGAATAATGGTAAAAGCTAAAGTCATTGAAGTGTTAGAGTATGATACTTTAGCGGTTGGTACCGGTCCTAATAGGATTGATCAAAAATCATTCGATCAACTAGAGCAAATTGTTCTCCAGATGAATGTCACATTTGGAGACTCAGCAGCGATTGACTTTTTGTGACTCTCCGCTAAGCGTGGTGTTGGGAAAGTAATTCGAGCGAAAAATTACGTAGGTGTCTTACAAATTAATCAGCATCAACAAATTCAAATCCTCCCTAAAATTCACGGGGTAACGAAATCAGAATCAAAAACAGTATTGTTAAAAATGCTAAAGACACTTGGGGACTTTCCAAGTAAATCATTTAATGTGGCTAGTTTGAGTATTGAAGCTATGCCTCTGTTTGAAGTGTTCATTAGATTATATATTCGTGAAATGCAGATCATTATTCGTAAAGGGTTACAATCTAGTTATTATCCTGTTGAAGATAACTTAACGGTTTATAAAGGTAAAATGAATTTCTCGAAACAGATTCGCCATAACCTAACGCATCGAGAGCGATTTTATTTGTCATATGATGAGTTTGGCCTGAATCGAGTGGAGAATCGCTTGCTAAAGACTACGCTTGTATACTTAAACAAAGTATCTGCAAATGAGTTAAATCGAAAAGATATTAAACAGTTACTTTATCACATGGATGCCGTTGAAACATCATCCTCTATAGAACACGATTTTTCACTTGTTCAGTTAGGTCGAAATATGATTCATTACGAAAATGCTTTAAATTGGGCTAAAGTGTTTTTAAATAAGCAGAGTTTTACAAGTTTCTCCGGGGATATAGCGATGAATTCTTTGTTATATCCAATGGAACGATTATTCGAAAACTACGTAGGGAAATCCTTGAAGCATTTATTGCATGATTCAAATTGGAACGTATCATTGCAGGATCGTAGTTATCATTTATTCGAGAAAAAATTCGCTTTACGGCCAGATATTGTGCTTCGTCATAGCGTCACACAACAAATTATGATTATAGACACGAAGTGGAAAGTACTCGAAAATCTACCAAGTCGCAACTATGGCATATCACAGGCAGACATGTATCAGATGTATGCTTATGGAAAGAAATATGGCACAAACGAAATCTTTTTAATGTATCCTTTGCATGACGGATTCCATGTTGATGAAGATATCGTATTTACGAGTGATGATGGGATTCAAGTAAGAATTGTGTTTGTTCAGTGTGAAGATATCGAACAAAGCTTAATATCGTTTATCCAAACGTTTTTATCTTAGGGTGTAAACATTTCGACGTCGAAATGTTTACACTTGAACGCTATCGTGTTGTATACAAAAAAGAATGTTGCTACATAATGTAGCGACATTCTTTTTTTATAATTCTGGAATGCGTAAGATGTCCTTAAATGTATGCCAGGTTTCCTCGAGTTCTGTCTTATTAGGGATATAGATAATAAGACCATCACGCCCTCTAGTTAAATTGACGCGATATGCATTTCGTTTGATCTGAAGCGGGTCCTCAACGTTTCGTTGAAAATGAGTTCCGACCCATTGGCCATCTTTTACATAGAAGTCATTGTCCCACTGCAATATCGCGAAATCGAGCTCTAGTCCTTGCGACTGAAACTCAGTGATTGCGTAATTTAACGTTCTACAATAGAAAGGAGAAGTAGGTACGTTAAAAAATTGAGCAATTTTTGAAGGACTCTCGTATCGATCATTACGAGGTATTACTTTAATTTCTTTTTGATGATCTGCTCCACCTGCGCAAACAACACCAATCGTTTTGGTATCATCTGTATACAGATCTCGAGCAACCGTTTTTGCTATGTCAAGATTTTGCGTAATGCGGAGATGGAAGCGTGACGTATCTAAGTCTTGTGCGATTGTAGCAGCGGTTTGAAAATCTGCATCAATGATACTTTTAACAAAGCGACTATATTCGAGTGCTGCATGTGATCGTAAAGAAGTGTCTAAGTGCAGCATTTCAGATGATTGGACACAAGTAGCATGCGTAAAGAGTGTAGCATCCTGTTTACCGTGTACGATCACATGTTTATCAATCAACGCCTCATTCCATAAAGGAAGGCCTCCCTCTTCTCCGGAATATATTTCTTGTCCTTCACCGACTAAGCCAATCGTGACACTCCAATCTTTGCGTTCGGTCGCAATATTCATGACAATGTCAGGCTCACTCAGGTTAGGAATAGGTATATTCTTATTTACTAACGACTGATTTACTTTATTCGTATCCCATGCGCGTTGTGCTTCATCAAAAATGATAATTTGTTCGTGTGGAGTCGATTGGCGTTTTAAGTAATCCATTTTGTAGTTATAAAGACTTTGCACAAATGTACGATTTTGAAGTGTATGTTGAAGTACGTCTACAAGTGGTCCATTTCCAGATAGATAAATGGCTTCAGGGTGATCGTGTGCGATTCGTAAACCTAAGTATGTTTTACCTGCACCGGGTTCTCCGGTAATCAAGACAAGATGATGCTCATTATATGACTTTGCTTGTTCAATAATGGATTGTACAGATCTGTATACATGTTCAAAATTACTACTATCAAGAGCTCGAACACGTGGAAGCGGTTCCTGCTTCATAATGGTTTGTGCCGCTTCGATAATTGATGGAGCGGGTTGATAAGTACCCTCTAAAAACTCTTCAACACATAGAGCGGGGGAATCATTTCGTAATAGTACTTTGTTGATAATTCGCTTAAACCCATGCATCGATGCGAGATAAATCTTATATTTATTATCTAATATCAAGCGTTCATCTCGGCAATTCGTAAAGAGTAAAATACCATGAACCTCGATTTCTTTATATTGTACTGCTGAATGGTATTGTTCTAGATCTCGGACATATAAAGAGGTTTGCAGATTTTCTACATTTCCTGGGCTACATGAATTGTAGCTTTTACACTCAATCACAAATAACTGATTGTTGACGATTAATAAAACATCCGGGCGGCGACCTCCACCTCTTAAAATCTGATATTCAAAAAGAATATAGGCATTTAGTTGAGGGGTTGTTCTGAAAACAAGTTGTAATTTTTCATACGTATCAATCCAAGCCCGATGTTGGCTATCTGAAGCGTCTGGAATCGACTGATGTAAAGCTTCTAAAAATTGATGTTGATCTAGCTGTAAAAACTCCGGAATGCTACCGCTCCATCCTACGCTCATGTTCTTTCCCTCCATACTTCTTTCATTCATTTTAAAGTATATCGCATGAATAAATCATATCCTCTTTTTGTAAAATGATAATCATTTACTTCCAATAAATGATAAACTAATAATATAGTTAAATAATGTATGGTAGAGGTGCTTAGCTTGTTGAAAGATAAAAAATATAAAGCCTTACATCAATTCGATCCGATTAAACAAACGTTAAGTCAGGAGTACGAATTGATTGGAAAGCAGCATGCAGCTGAATCCATTCGGCAGTGTAGTCGAATTGTCTTAGAGCACCAGTGTGAGGAACATGTTGATCAAAAGAAAACAAGTATTCAATATTGTAAGAATCGATATTGTCCGACGTGTACTGTTCATCGTTCTCATATAATTGGTCAAGAATTGGGTCAAGCCATTGAGTGGTTACATGTACATAAGGTTCGACATGAGAATTGGATTTTCTTAACTTTGACGATTCGAAATAGTGATCATGATGAGTTAGCCAGTCAAATTGATTTAATGATGAAAAGCTGGCAACGATTTTCGCAGCGCAAAGCATTTCGCTCTGTTGTAAAAGGGTGGTTTCGAGCATTGGAAGTTACATACAACGAAAAGGAACAGACATTTCATCCGCATTTTCATGTATTAATCAATGTACCGCCATCTTATTTTTCGGGGAAATACTATTTGTCTCAATCGGTCTGGATGCGTCTTTGGAAGGAAAGTTTAGGTGTTTCATACGATCCAGTGGTAGACGTTCGACGTATTCGTTCTCACAAGTCAGATACAAAAGACGCATTAACACGAGCGATTTTAGAAGTCTGTAAGTATCCAATGAAAGTATCCGATTTAAACAGCATCATGAAGCACCAGGTGTTTGATTCATTTGAGAAGGCCTTATTTAAGAGACGACTTATTGCGTTTGGAGGGAATTTAAAAGAATCTCTTCATCAAATTCGATTAGAACAAAAAACGACGAATGAGACGACATCTTGTCAGGTATGTGGCTCCCACTTACATCGACACATCTATGTATGGTCAGAAGAAATAGGGCAGTATCAGCATTGTTCATAACGTATCAAGGAAAGGAACGTGTGGTAATACCGCAGGCATCCTTTCCTTTTTTGTGCGTTTAAAAGATGGGCAGACAAGCTCCCCGATGAATAGAGCGAGCTCTTTTTTCGCAGATCAGTATTGAGACATCTTCCACGATTTATTGACCTTCTGCCGGCTACCGCCGGTTGTGATTGAACTAAAAAACCCTTCTCGCGGAGCTGAATCGTGAGTCGCGGAGTTCTACTAACTATAGTTTTTCGCACATCGTCTCTGTGACACCGTTTTCGAATGAAGTAATGGGTGCGGTTACCTCCGCGTGTGACTGAAATTAAAACCAAAAAGGAGCTAATCTTATGAATCAACTATCTGAAACATCTACACAAACCACACGATCTATGCACGACGCATTAGAACAATTCTATCCACAAGCAGTCTACGTACTTACACGTCGTCGTACAACACTGCAGTTACAGCCTACAAATCGCCATTTTACGTATCATCAATGGATTGATCGCGCCTTACCGGTACGCCCAAATTACGTCGGACACTATATGAACGAGGCGATCCGTCATGTTTTCCCATCGAACAGTTCGGTAACTAAAACACAGTTTACTCATTTGTTCCGAGATTACTTGAATCATGATCAGACGATTTTTAACTATTTTTCGACTGCGGTGGTTCATCAGATGTTTGTTCAATACAAGTCTTATCTGCAGTCTCTTGTCGATAACGCTCCTCCGGTTGATTACGAAACGGTCTTTCAAATGGTTATTCAATACCTTGAACAACCTACTTCTACGTTTCCGCAAACAGTTCTATTCATCCCAGATTACGAAGTGTTGCTCGAGTCACCACAAAAGAATCGAAACGCAATTGCGTTTGTTGAGTCATTGATTCAATGGTATGTCGCACATAATCGACCAATTTTCACGTTGTATCGCAGACAACTACGTCATCATCACCAAGGAGGTTTTACGGATTATGAGACAGTCAATCACTTTATCCAAGCACGCCGTCGAGCGCTTTAAACAACGGATCGGCAATGAGTTCTCGATATATGAGATGAAGCAATTCATCTATCGAGAACTCATTGGGTGGCCGATCTCGTATTCAATGAACAATCGAGACTACTATATCTTGCCAGACGTTACGTATGTGATGTCGAATCACCGTGTTGTAACACTGTATTTGCATCACTAAAATAAACACGTAGGAAGCGGATTTTGTTTACGTTGATCAATTAAACGAATCATTTTTACTGGTGCAGCTTTAATTAGACTGTAATCATCAATCAGAGTTATATCTTATTTATAAATATAGATAACAATAGCAATTTTAATTCAAAAAAATTTTATAATCGTAGTCAATTTTATACTGAATCGATAAACGAATATAAAGGATTTAGAGGTAATATAAAGATGTGCAATTTTTTACAACTTCCGTAGGTTAATTGCAATATGAAAGGAGATTTTGAATGAAAAAGAATAGGCTCATACCATTTCTGCTGGGTTTAGTTCTAATAAGTGGATGTGATGGAATAGATCTATATGGTGCGAATGCAGATCATGCTGCCGAGGAGGCAGAAAAAGGACTTGATCATCGTGCTGAAGCATTTGAATTTGAAGAAGAACAATATCAGGAATACTTGGACATAGTAGAAGAAGTAAAAGAGCTTCGAGAAAGAAATGAAGAATTAGAAGAAGAAATCTATTATTTAACTGAAGAACGAGACTGGGCAGCAGAATCATATGAATATTTTTGTGACTATGGATATGATGAAATTAGTGAAGCTACCTACAACGAACTGTGTAATTAAGTAATAGTGAACTTTTGATAGATCAAAACCGTCTAGTATTTTGAGAGCCGTCTCAGGTACGAAACGGTTTTTACTTTTTCATTTTATGGTTTCCTAGATAAAGTTGAATTTTTTAGTAAATTTTTTATTAGAATTGAACTGAATAAGACAAAGTAGGATGTAAAATAATGGACAGGGTGTCACTTTCGGATATCTATCAAAACCGCTATAATTCTTAGTGTGGAATAATTTTTTTAATACTAATCTTCGAATATTAGATAGGAGACAGAAATATGTCAGCATTGAATCAAAAATTGTTCGGCGCAGCGGACAACCTTCGCAGCAAAATGGACGCTTCAGAATATAAGAACTACCTGCTAGGCCTTATCTTCTATAAATATCTTTCAGACAAGCTCTTGGAGAAGGTGGTTGTGAGCGCGGACGCCTCACTAGAGGAATATGACACGCAGAAGAAACAGACGGAACTTTACATAGAGCTCATGTCAGATGATGAGATCAAGGATGATTTGATCGAGACATTGGTCGACACGCTAGGTTACGACATCGCGCCAGAATATCTTTTCAATGTTTTGGCCGACCATGCACAGCAAAACATCTTCCAATTGAACGACCTCAACAAAGCGTTCGTCGATTTGGCATCAAAATATGATCAATTTAATGGTTTATTCGATGACGTCGATTTGAAGTCGAAGAAGCTTGGATCAGATGACCAACAACGAAACATTACGATCACAGAGGTGTTGAAGAAATTGGCACATGTCGACCTCGTCGGTCATGGGGGCGATGTCATCGGGGATGCATATGAATATTTGATTAGTCAATTCGCGTCAGAGGCCGGGAAGAAAGCCGGAGAGTTCTATACCCCGCATGAAGTTTCGGACATGATGGCACGCATTGTCACCATCGGTCAAGAAGATAAGAAACTCTTCAGCGTCTTCGACCCGACGATGGGTTCCGGCTCGCTCATGTTGAACGTTCGGAACTATCTGAACTATACAGACAGCGTGAAGTATCATGGCCAAGAGTTGAACACGACGACGTTCAACTTAGCGAAGATGAACTTGATCCTTCATGGCGTTGACAGTGAAGACATGCGCCTACGTAACGGAGACACGTTGAACAAGGACTGGCCAACAGATGAGCCTTACACGTTCGACTCGGTCCTTATGAACCCTCCGTACTCGGCAAAATGGTCAGCGGATGACACGTTCCTCGATGATTCACGTTTTAACCGATACGGTAAGTTGGCACCGAAGACGAAAGCAGACTTTGCCTTCCTCCTTCATGGTTTCTATCACTTGAAAGATTCGGGGACGATGGCAATCGTCTTGCCTCACGGGATTCTTTTCCGTGGTGCAGCTGAAGGTGTCATCCGGAAGAAGCTGTTGGAGGATGGAAGTATCGATGCGGTCATCGGGTTACCAGGAAACATGTTCTTTGGTACATCGATTCCGACAACGGTCGTCATCTTGAAGAAGAATCGTGAGACGCGTGATGTACTCTTCATCGATGCGAGTCGAGAGTTTGAAAAAGGTAAAAATCAGAACAAACTTACGACTGAACACATTAATCGAATCGTTGAAACATATAAAAAGCGTGAGGCAGTAGAAAAATATGCTTATGTCGCAAGTTTCGATGAGATCAAAGAAAATGATTTCAACCTCAATATCCCGAGATATGTCGATACGTTTGAAGAGGAAGAACAAATCGATTTATCAACAATCGGGAGCGAGTTAAAAGCAGTCCGTGAGAAGAAAACAGAGCTAGAATCGAGTCTGTTTGAGATGATTTCGTCACTTCAATATGACGAAAAAGAAAAGGAATGGATTCAAGGAGCGTTAGAGGTGTTTAATCGTGCTAAAAAATAAACCTGAAATAAGATTCACAACATTTAAAAATGATTGGGTCCATCAATCATTGAATAAAGTGGTTGAGCGTGTCATCAGAAAAAATAAAAATAACGAATCCAAAGTACCTTTAACAATTTCTGCTCAATACGGTTTGGTTGACCAGGTGACCTACTTTAATAAACAAATTGCTAGTACTGATTTAAGTAACTATTTTTTACTTCAAAAAGGTGATTTTGCATACAATAAAAGTTACTCAAAAGACTATCCTTGGGGCGCGATAAAAAGGCTTGACAAGTACGAAGAAGGTGTACTTTCCTCACTATATATAGTTTTTAAGCCCACGAGAGTTCATTCAGATTTTTTGGTGCCGTACTATGAAACAAGCAGGTGGTACAAGGAGGTATCAATGCGTGCTACTGAGGGAGCACGAAATCATGGATTATTAAATATTTCAGCCGTGGACTTTCTCGAGACTGAGTTAAGTATTCCGGTTGATTTTGAAGAGCAAATGAAAATCGGCAATTTTTTTAGAGATTTAGACGAAACGATTTCTCTTCATCAGCAAGAACTTGAAGCCCTCAAACAAACTAAACAAGGTTTCTTGCAGAAAATGTTTCCTAAAGATGGAGAGAACATTCCTCAGTTCCGTTTTGATGAATTTACTAAGCCTTGGACAAAGATTGAATTTGAAAAAGTAATTAAACTTGTTGGGGGAGCCACACCTTTAAAAGAAAATAAGGAATATTGGAACGGAGATATCGTTTGGCTCTCTTCTCAAGAAATAAAAAACAAATATGTATCAAAAGGAACTTATTTAATTACGGAACTAGCTGTAAAAGATAATCGGACTAAAGTTGTTTCGGAGGGAACTCCACTCATTGTCACACGAAGTGGTATATTAGCAAAAAGATTTCCGATTAGTATTTCTTTAAATGAAGTCGCTATAAATCAGGATATTAAAGCGCTCATCTTCGACAGAGAAAGATTTGACACCGAGTTTCTTGTTGCAGAAATAAAATCTAATGAATCATACATTTTAAAGAATATTGTAAAGACTGGTACTACTGTTCAATCTGTTAACCTTCCTGATTTAAATCGTATGAATTTGTACATTCCAGAATATGCGGAACAACTCAAAATCGGTGAGTTCTTCCGCCAACTAGATGAGGTCATCGAACTGAAGGAGAAAGAACTTGAAGCCTTGAAGGAAACGAAGAAGGGTTTTCTTCAAAAGATGTTCGTATAATCGAATGAGACGAAAAGGGGAATCGTGGTGAAGACGACACATAGTGATGAGCTCGCAGTCGAACATCGACTGATCGAGGTGCTCGGGGAAGGGCACAACCAATGGAACTATCGACCCGATTTGAAATCGGAGGCGGACCTCTGGGACAACCTCCGTCATAAGATCACGCGCAACAACCTATCTGAGATCGGGGAGCATCCGATCACGGACAAGGAGTTCGACACCATCAAGACGGAGCTTCTCTCGAAGACACAGACGCCGTTTGACGCGGCACGCTGGTTGAAGGGAGAGAACGGCATCGCCCGCATCACCATCGAGCGGGAGGATGCCTCGCTCGGCTCGATGTCGCTCATCCTCTACTCGAACCGTGACATCGGGGGCGGTATCTCGACGTATGAGATCGTCCATCAGATTGCCAAGCAGAAGGTGAACGAGGACGGACGTGATCGTCGCTTTGATGTAACCCTCCTCATCAACGGTCTCCCGATCGTCCAGATCGAGTTGAAGAAGGTGACGGCGAAGGACGGGGTGTATCAGGCGCACAACCAGATCAAGAAGTACGCCGAGGAGGGGCTGTTCCGCAACAACATCTTCTCGACGCTCCAACTGTTCGTCATCTCGAACGAACAGACGACGCGCTATTTCGCGAATGCGCTCCCGAAGGACATGCATCGGAAGTTCGTGTTCAGCTGGCGCACGACCGAGAACCGGAAAGTCGACAACCTGTACGAGTTCGTGAAACAGATGTTGAACATCCCGGACGCGCATCGCTTGATCGCGAACTACACGATTGTCAGCGAGGACCAGGACAACAAGGCGCTCATGGTCCTACATCCGTATCAGATTCATGCCATCGAGGCACTTTTTGCGTCGGCAGCGCGACATGAATCAGGGTTCGTCTGGCACGCGACCGGTTCCGGGAAGACCCTGACGAGCTTCGTCTCGACAAAACTCCTCGCTCGGAAGCCCGGGGTCGACCGGACCATCATGTTGATCGACCGGAAGGACCTCGACAGCCAGACGACGAGCGAGTTCACGAAGTTCGCCTCGGAGTTTAACACCGGCATCTCGTCAGGGAACGCCGCGGCCAACAGCCTGATCGTCGGGACGTCGAGCTCGAAGAAGCTGAGTGAGACCCTCCTGTCGGACACGAACTCGAACACGGTCATCATCACGACGCGTCAGAAGCTCGAGGCGGCGCTCCGAATTGCACAAAAGCAGGAAGAGGAGAAGGGCACACACCGCTTCCAAAAACTCATCGGACAACATATCGTCTTCGTCGTCGATGAGTGTCACCGGGCGCTTAGTGCCGAAGGGATGGAGGCCATCAAAGAATTCTTCCCGAACTCGACCTGGTTCGGGTTCACCGGTACACCGATCTTCAACGAGAACAAGAAACAGGCGCAAGGACAGCTTGCCCGTACGACTCGTGACCAATATGGGGACCTGCTCCATTCGTATACGATCAAGAACGCGCTTGAGGACGGGGCCGTGCTCGGTTTCCAGGTCGAGCATGAGGACACGATCGAACCGACCTCGCTGATCAACCGCATCTTCAGCATTCTACGTCAGGACGAGAGGCATGCTGACCTTTCCGACAATGAGTTGAACGAGCTCATTGACCAGATGGACGCGATGGAGAAGGAGAAGCATATCCCGAATGACCTGTATGAGCGTGACGAGCATATCCAGAAGGTCATCCATAAGATGTTCCGCCCGGACAATGCCTACACGAAGTTCGACTTCAAGAACGGTCGCCCACAGAAGTCGGCGATTCTGACGACGAGTTCAATCGCGATGGCGAAACGCTATTATCAGGCCATCCAGGCGATGAAGCAGGACCCGGACTGGATGACGAACGAGTTCGCGGGACACCCAATCCGGAAGGGACGTACCATTGAGGATCCGGACTTCCCACGCATCGCCATCACGTACTCAATGCAGGAGAACGAGGACAACTCGAAACAGGTCGAGGACGAGATGCGACAGGTTATCCGCGACTATAACGCATATTACGGAACGGCGTGGTCAATCGAGGACATCGAGCGCTACAACGGGGACATCAACAACCGTCTCGCGCGCAAGAAAGCCGAGTTCAAGGAGTTCGGGAACCAAATCGACCTCGTCATCGTCGTCGACCGATTGCTCACCGGCTTCGATGCGCCGACCATCCAGACGCTCTTCGTCGACCGGAACCTGAGCTATGCCAACCTGATCCAGGCGTTCTCCCGAACGAACCGAACCTTCCCGGGAAAGACGAAAGGATTGATCGTCACGTTCCGGAAGCCGGCACTCATGGAGAAGAACGTCCAGGATGCGACCCGCCTTTATTCGAACGAGAACGACGATTCGAGCCTCGTCTATCCGACGTACGAAGAATCGAAGAAACGATTCAAGAAAGCACATAAAGCACTACTTGAGTTAGCTGCAGATCCTGGTGAAATTGATGAACATTCGACTTTAGAAGAACGAATTGAATACGTGAAGGCATTCCAGGAACTGAGTAATGCTTTTGAGGCGCTTGTCACCTACGACGAGTATAACGATGATATGGAAAAATCGAAGACACTTCAGGACCAAGTGAAAACGATCGAGGATTTCGTCGGTAGTTATAATACGGTCAAAGGCTCTTTATTAGAAGAGTCGGGAACTGGCGATGGAGATCCGGACGGCACACCGGACTACTCAGAAATCGAGTTCTACGGGGACAATGCGGCAAAGCTCTATGACGTCGATTCAAGCTATATCGACAAGCTACTTGGTACATATTCGGCCAATAATGCCGATGTTCGTTCTGAGATTGAAAAGGCGCTTCAGAAGTTGAATAAGTCTGAGGTTGTTAAAGAAGTATACCGCTCGATCTTGAATGCGATTGATAGTGGTGAAGTTGAAGCAGATGATATCTTTACACTGAAGCGAAGCTATTTCACAGCTGCCTACGAACAAGCAGTCCGTGATTTTGCTAAGACGTGGTTTGTGGAGGAGAGAGAACTTTACGCCTCGGCTGTTCAATACAATATTGGCGCCGACCCGATCCCAAACATCGGTGGCATTATCAATAGTAAAGACTTCGCAGGTTATAAGGAAGCAAATCCTGAAGCTTTACCATTAAAGTATGGTCCGGCGATGAAACGAGAATGGCGATCTACATTAGATGAAACTGTTATCCCGCTCAGTCAAGAACTCAGATAAAGCAGAAATAGCCACGAAACTAATTTTGATTTGTTTCGTGGCTATTTTTCAAATCTAGTCCTATAAATTGTGGTTGACTTGGAAATTTAACCAAGGAGGTTTGTACTTCATGAAATCTGTACAATTGGTCAAGGTATTCATTGCTTCACCTGGAGATGTGAGTGCACAACGTGATGAGGTAGAAAGACTAATTTGGAATTGGAACAATGAACATACCGATGTAACAAATGTTGTCTTGATGCCAATTCGTTGGGAAAACAATTCGGTAGCTTCCTACGCTATTGATCAGGATGGTCAGGCGGTTATTAATGAGCAGATTCTTAAGTCCAGTGATATTTTGATAGCGATATTTGGAAATCGTATCGGTACAAGGACTAAGAACAATAAATCTGGGACGGTTGAGGAAATTAATGTGTTTTATAAACATCATTCAAGAGGTGTTGGTATTTTCTTCGTAGATGCCAAGACACCTGATGAATTGTTGGATGAACGGAAGATGGTGTTACTTTATAAAGACCATCTTTCGGAAAATGAACGTGGCTTATATCAAACATATGATGAACGGAAAATAAGACATTTTATTAGTAAACAAGTACATGAGTTAATAGGTTCTTCCGTTGATAATAAAAGAAGGGAATCTGATGATGGAAAAGAAAGTTCTCTTCAAAATATTTTTGATGATCTGATATTTGATTATGATGAGCAGCTCTTTTTTATATTTACTGTAGAAAAGGAACTTCGGAATTTCGGGGCAAGATGGATGGCAAAAGAAACTTTAAAAGATGTTGAAGAATGGGAACAGCAACATAACTTACAGAATTATTTAAGTACTCGCTATGAGTCTGTATTAATAAAGCTCGAACAACGAAAAATCTTGAGTGTTGCTGAGTACACAGGGCCAGGTAATCCAAGGCTCTATGCTATAAATAATAAGAATTATTTAAATTTGAAAAAAACAATGCGCGACAATCCTGATTCAGTACAGCAATTAAAATCGCACTTTATAATTCAAAGCGATCCAATTGTACTAGATCCAGATTTACCATTTTGACTTTTCGTAACAGCATAATATAGAGGTATGCGAGCGTGAAGAACAAGAACTCATGCTATCTTTTGTTCTTGTTCTTTTTATTTTGTAAAGTTGAGGAGCGACACGAAGTTTCGTGACGCAGACTTCGAACAACCGTTAGGGCGTTAGTCAATCGACCGCTCTACATGAACGATCGCCTCGAATGGGACATAGATAATCCCGTCTCGCTCGTTGGCTAGCTCAACGGTCCGCTCCATATAGTTCGTCCGGTGTACGAATCCCTTAAACCGTTTCATCTCCTGCTTCTCTACATACTTCACCTCAACCATATTCCCACTAAAGATTGCATCGTTCAACACGTTTTCATATATCGAGAGTACTTGTTCATCGATTTCTGGCATCTCAATTTTTTGAATTTCTTTATAGTATTTCGTGAGCAGCGCACGATGCTCAGGCATTAAAAATGGGATCCATTTCAGTTCACCTCGATCGCGATACATCGTCATCACAGTTCTCCTTTCATGAAAACGAACATTTGTTCTCATTTTATACCTGATCTATCAAGTTTGAACAGTCTTTTTTCGTAAACCGTCATCCGTGCGTCCTGTTTCCGTACTCTAGCTCGCTGGTCGTCGGTGCAAGGGACGTCAAAAAAATGACGCGACCTCCGGCCCGTCTTCCTTCGCTTTTGGCTCAAAGCAAGGCTTTTCGCTCGTTGGCTACGGAAGCCTGTCCCTTCGTTTGCTCTACGCATTTTTTTGAGGCTCTCCCTGCGGTCGCCCTTGCAACGTCTCCCGACGCTCGCTTCGTTCCCGTCAACAGGACGCACAACGGTGTTCGTTCTGAGGACAGCTTATCCGAAAGGGGAAAAACCAACATGGAACTATCGACAATCATTGAGGTCATCCGTATCAAGCAAGAGGTTCGTGAGGAAATGGTTGCACTCGAACAGACGGTTATCCGTTCACCAGAAGATGCTAGTCAAATCGGGGCATCCTTCATCGGGGATGATGACCGTGAAGTGTTTCTTGTCATTATGCTCAACACGAAAAATCGGGTCATCGGTGTTCATCGCGCACACGTCGGAAGTATCAATTCAAGTGTCGTCCATCCACGGGAAATCTTTAAATGTGCCATTCTTAATAACGCGGCGTGTATTGTTGCCTGTCATCAACATCCAAGCGGGGACCCGAGCCCGAGCCGGGAGGATGTCGTCGTTACCGAACGATTGTATGAAGCGGGAGACCTCATCGGCATCCCGGTGCTCGACCATCTCATCCTCGGAGCGGACGAATCATATGTCAGTATGAAACAGCGAGGTTACATGGGTTGAATGGAAAGGAGCGGGGCCGGGGGACCGGGTCCTGGTCCGTCCGGTAAGGGCAAGGAGGAAAAACATACGTTTTTCTTTGATGGGATTGGCGACTCGCGTTGCTCTCGCCTGGATCCAGAATGCGGATCTGGGAAAAGGAATGTTTTCGCGTGGCGAAAACAAATAGTTTGGTGAGAAGTCAAAGGCATAAAGAAATCGCTTTGCTCCGTCTTATCATGAATGTCTAATTACGATGAATAGATCGATGGAAAATGAATGCTTGTTTGGTGAGAATGGTCGTTTTTCCCACGTAAGCTCTAGGCTTATATGAAACAAGCCGAAATGTCGAGTCCTCCGATTCGAGGAATCATTGCTATCGATAGGAGAAAATGATTCAAATGAATGGTATTTTTAGATCAACAAATGGGACGAAGAGATCGATGAAAATTGAAACTCGCTTTACCCTGAGCGTTATCAATATGCAGAAGAGTGTCCAATCATCAAAGTATATCTATACGGGATATGGGTCCATTCTAAACAATTCACTACTCAAAAGGATGTCCACCTGTAGTCACTTTATAGATGAACAATCTAGATTTACTTCTCTGTAATTGAAAATCGATAGAGAAATCATCATTCTTAAAAAGATTAACTAAAATAGGTTTTTTCAATAAAATGGTCATTTTTACTATTATGATTTTACTTTTTTAAAATTTTTCATTTTTATTAGAAATATGTTTCATTTTTTTAAAAATATATTATTATTAAATTTGCTAGAAAAATAAAAATAAAAGGGGAAGCAGTTTTGAATTACAAGCACAAATTTATTCCTATATTAATCACAGGTATATTATTGGTTCCACTAATCGAAGTCAGAGAAATGCATCAGGCTAAGGCCGAAAATGAGGGTCAGACTATATCCACTGATATCGATGATGATGCGATAACAGATGCTGTGGATAGTCAGGTTGATGAGTTAGGAAATGGCAACATAATCGTCACCCCAAAAGCTAATAATGAATATCAATTGACGGCTTATGAGCACGACGTGCAAGTGAAGGATCAAGATGGTTGGAAAGCCATTGACCCTACATTGACACCAGACGGCAAGGGTGGATTTGTGACGAAAGAGACAAAGCTTGACATCAAGTTTTCTAAAGAGTTTGAGCCAACCGATTCGTTCATTGAGGTAGGTGATAACGAGAATCAAATGGTAGAGTTTTCTTTGATCGGAATCGAGACGGTCAAAGGGTTAAAATCAATACAAGCGTCAACTGGTAGAGTGTCTGATAATGTCATAACTTACCCTGACATCTTGGATGGTGTAGATCTTCGGCACATCGTCCTAAATAGCGAGGTCAAAGAGGATCTGATCTTAAATAAGCCAGTCAAAGGGTTAAAAAGTATAAATTATAAACTGAAAACAAGCTTGATCCCTACTCTCAACGATACAGGGGATTTGGTTCTATCTGACATTCAAGGCAAAAAGATTTACGAGATGCCGGCACCACAAATGAGTGATAGCAAGGTTTCTACGGGAAGTGGTTATTCCGAGTTGAATTATGACATTGAGTACCTATTGACCAAAAGGGACGATTATTACGAAGTTAAGCTCATTCCGACCTCAGATTGGTTGGAACAAGATCGAAGTTACCCTGTCTATATCGACCCAACACTTATAAAGAGTGCGAGTCTGGATACGTTCGTATCCAGTGTGGCTCCCGACAAAGGGCATAATCAATATTGGAATTCAGCACTAGGGCAGTATGTACTGCGGGTAGGGAAGTACGACTCCTCGACAGGGACAAACTATGCTTTGGTTAAACTGTACTCCCTAGACAATCTGGTGGGAGCAGATATTACATCTGCCAATCTCAAAACATTCGTGAACTGGAGTTATTATGAGACCACAAAAACTGGATTATGGGTCGATAAAGTAGCTAGTCCGTGGTCAGAGAATAATGTGACTTGGAACACGAGACCTCCCTCTACAGGAATCGCGTCGACTACGGTCGCAAGAAATAGTTGGGCCATTTTCAACGTGACGAATGCTGTGAAAGAAATTGTGTCTGGGAAACGTGTAGATTATGGTTTTAAATTTCACACAAATGGAAATGAGATGACGCATTGGAAGCAACTCTCTGCAGGGGAGAATGGTAAAAATGTGACCAATCTTTCTGTCACTTACTCTTATCCTCAGATGCAGGCATTGAAGTCTAATTCTTTTCCGACCGGAGCTGGTGCTACAACAGGATATATTGATTTATCTTGGCCCTCTATCAAAGGGGCGACTTCATACCGCTTACAGATGTTTGACGGTAAAGGGTGGCAGACAATTTACAATGGCACGGCGACTTCCTTCACAACCAAAGGTAAAAAAATTTGGCCTCTATCCACACAATATAACGTACGAGACAGTGGGTCAGGAGGGATAAAATTTAGAAACGGTGACGGACAAGAATTGCCTATGAATCCCTCTCCTATGTACTCGACAAGTTCGGGAGTTGCAACTTCGTCAAAAGCTTTTCAGTTCAGGGCAATCGCTGACTATAATTTAGGATCTAGTACCCCATCAGTAATTACAAAACCTGTGTTGGATGGGATCGTCCCGGATACCCCTTCGGCACCAGTGGTTAAAGAAACTGGACTTGATGAAACTGATGAGAACGGTTATTTCACGGTGGAATGGGATGAGGTTGAGGGTGCGACCTCTTATGACCTCCAAATCTTCAATGGAAATAATTATGAGAACATCCCTGTAGGTAATACGACGCAATGGACAAGTGAGAATAAGTTCATTTATCCGTCCCCGACACAACTTGAGAATGTGAAAGTCGGAAACACGAATGTTTTCAGATTGAACAACGATGGCGTGAACCTAGGTAAGGACCCTCGGAAACTATATAGATTAAGTGGAACTAAATATGCGAATACCACCAATTATTTTGTTAAGGTGGTGGCAAAGTCTTCAAAAGGAACAAGCAGCCCTTCCCCGTTCACACGTGTATGGTTACCGACTTCTGCACTGACGACGAAACATACCGGGGTCAATGTAGATGGTGATAAAGCTTATATTCAATCGAGATGGGAGACTGACGAGGAAGCCGCGGGCTATTTGGTTTCTATGTACAATGGAAAGGAATATCAAATAGTATCTCGGCTACCTAAAGATGTCTCAAGGTGGACCTCAAAGGACAAGAAAATCTGGCCGTTGGAGAACCAGGGTATTGATTTAAGGACCATGGAGGATGGGAGAGAGCTATTGGTCGATCCCTCTGTAACCTATAAAAAAACAGATAAAGACAGTTCCGATTCAAATTATCGAATCAAGATTCAAAGTTACCGTGCAGAAAACACCGCACTGAGCCCATATGACTATAGTCGATATCATGGATTGAGCTCTAATGAGGCGATTGATGACGTAAATATATTTGATAAGCCGAATCCTCAGATTATACTAGACCAGGAAGTAGTCGCTGACCATCCAAAGATGGTCGCACCTGAAGTCGAGGCTTTTACGAATGGTGATGGGACTGGCTACTTAAATGTGAGCTGGGATCCGGTAGAGTATGCCCAGAAATATCAACTCTTTTTGTTCAATGGTCACCAATATGCAACATGGGATGTTCCTGTGACTTCAACGAGCTGGACGACAAAAGGCAAAAAAATCTATCCGACGTTGGAACAGTTGGACGATGGGAGGATTGATTTCTTAAAAGATGGTACTGGCCAGGAATTGGCGGATGAACCGTCCTACCTGTATACAAAATCTTGGGAAATAAATAATGGTATTGATTATCGCAATTCCAATAACTATTATGTTTATGTGAGGGCGTCTTTGGAAGATGGGTACTCCCCAGTCTCTGATGCCACGGTTGCGACAATCCCATCGAGCGACGAGATGACCTTTTTGAACGAAGGTTCAGTGACGGATATGGAAGATAAGGTCAACCAACAATTACTAGAAAAAGGATTCGATACCGAAACATTGAATGAGATGCCGTTAGAATTGAAGCAAGATATTTTGAATGACCAAGGGACGTACGTTGACTCCCAAACGTCTGATGTGGAGTTTTCTGGACCGGTAAGTGAAGAAGACGACTCAGTGATCACCCTTGAAGGTGATTCGTTCGATGATTTTGAAAATCTTTCTCCAGCCGAGGGGAATACACTTTCAACTATGAGCATTTCGAGCAGTGGTCTTGGAAGTCCGACAAAATGGGACAGAACTGTAAACTCTTTCCGCGGAAAGACTTATGTAACATATATCGGAGAAACACCTAGGGAATATCGATATATGTTGTACTCGGCATTTAGATGGGACAAAAAACCTTGGCACGCTTATACGAAAGACCAATTCGGTTTAGCGTTTCAAGAGCGTGGGACTTTGGTAGCTTCTAATCGAGGTAGCGGTATGACTGTTCGTTCCACTTATAAAAATGAGTACAACTATAAATTGTCCTATGAAACTTCGAGCTTGAATTCATCTAAATTCCTGTTGGATTGGAAGAAGTTTCCTAATGTTCAGTTGGATTATGCCATCGGGCATGGGAAGGTCGAGGTACGCTATAGCAAGACAGAAAGAGGGAAACTTGCCAGTCTTATTGGCTACTACTATCACCCATGGTACTCGCCTTCAGGTTCGGTCAGTCTAGGGCCTGTCTCAGTAGACTTTCCTTTTCCTAAGTCAGACAAGTGGAAGTGGAATGATGAATTCACGATTGGAGCTAAAAAATAATGACAATATTAAGAAAGATAATCGCGATTATAATCATTGCTTTTCTGCTTCAGACATATATAGACATTACCAAAGAAGGGAGCTTTTTAAAGCTTAATCATGGCATGTATCCGGCTGAGGAAATCACCTATTACAGCGAAGAGTATGGGGAGCTGAAGTTTAAAAGCTATAGTGAGACCGGATATTACATCTGGCAGAATTATGAGAGGGAATTTTATACACGCACCGGTGGGACGGTCACTATAAAGTATGTTTCGATCCTAGGCTTCTACATCGACTTAACCGATGAAGAGAAGAATCGAAAGACTTCTAATCTTCGATGAATGAGGTGAGCTCATGATCAGAGGAGAATGATCGTTATTCCCCTCGAGTCTTAGGCTGTCTGACGATTGCGAAAATGGAAAATACAGCAATATGGAATTTTCATTCCTCCGAATAAACATAGACGAATATCGAATCAGTTAGACAAGGCCAATAAGTAATCCTGTAGCCTGTATACATTTAATTGTATCAGGCTATTTTTGTTGTAACAGGGTGACGATATGGTTCAAGTTGGCCGCTACACGTGAAGAAAATTGTAACTGCGACACTAGTCATCGGTCAGAACCATATCTTCTCCGTGTCTTTTAAGGATGATTTCATTGATGATCTTATGATCTACCGGAGATATTGGACACATTCGAAGAACAGATTTTTATAATTTATAAAAATTGTAGCGTCAGCCAAAAGGCGATGAACAAAAAGATGAAAACGCACGTTCTTCCTTGGTAAGAGAACGCCTCGCGTTGCTCTGTCTTTTCATGAATGTGTATTTGCGATATTTGGATTGATGAAAAAAAGGTGCTTGTTTGGTGAAAATGGTCGTTTTTCCTACGTAAGCCCAGGGCTAGTTTCAAACAAGCCCTGGGCTTATATGAAATAAGCCGTGATGTTGAGAGGTCAGATTCAAGGTATTGTTGAGCTATCAACAGGAGAGGATGATTCAAATGAGTCACACATTGGACCAGCAAACGATCAAAGAAATGAAAGAGGTATTGATTAGAAGACTTCCTGAACGGATGGACATCGACCCTGAGGCCTTCGAGTTAGTAAGCATGGATATCCTTTGTGAAGTGAGAGAAGGGGAACGATTGAAACAGATGACGATCTTCTTCAATACGAACATGCTTCAAGTACATAACTGATTATTTAAAAATGTATACATGTATACTTGTCGATGGGTATATATGTATACATTTTTTCTCTGATGAATGGTTGAGGAGTTGTTGAGCGAGATGTAAATCACATAAATATAGATATTAGGAAACGGAAGATAAAAATTGAAAAGGATCAGACATGATAGACGAGTAGTTGCTTAATAATTAGGTGTGTGTGGAGGATTTTTTCTTAGGCAGTAGAGGCATGGTCTTTTCATTCGGAAAGTATTTTATTCCTCTATATCGATACTATCGCATCGACTATAATGGACCTATCGAGAAGGTCTAACCCTCAACATATGGGTTTTTACTGTTTTTTGTTGAGATACTGTGACAAAAAAGCAATTCTCTTCGATGTGATCAGTGTGTAACACGATAAAATTATAGGAGTAACCACTAATGAAGCAATTGACCCCTTCGCAACTCAGTGACATCCTAACTAAGCATAGAAAATGGCTCATCAAAGAAGTAGGTGGCGAGCGCGCTGACTTAAGCGGTGCTAATCTAAGTGACGCTAACTTAAGGCACGCGAATTTAAGGAAAGCAGACCTTAGTTTTGCTAACATCAATCATGCAGATCTGAGTTTTGCTGATCTAACCAAAGCGAATCTAAAAGGAGCAAATCTGACCAAAGCGAATCTACTTGCCACATCGTTAAATGGTGTAGACCTAAGGGATGCATACATAGATAGTGCCGAACTAATTGGTGTATCTTTAATCAAGGCAGATCTAACTGGAGCACGATTCCATTCCGCTAACCTAGTTGACACTGACCTACACCATGCGAACCTAACGAAAGCTGACTTACGCGGCACAAAACTAAATGGCGCAGACTTACATCACGCCAATCTCGTTGAAGCCAACTTAAACGATGCCAATCTCGTTGAAGCCAACCTAAGTTATGCGAATCTAAGTTGCGCAAACCTAAGTGACGCGGACCTAAGGCACGTAAATTTAGTTGAAGCAGACCTTAGGTTTGCTAACATCCATCACGCTGATCTGAGCTTCTCGAATTTAGACCATGCGAATCTAAAAGGAGCAAACCTAACTAGCGGGAACCTATTTGCCACATCGTTAAATGGCGCAGACCTAAGGGATGCACAATTAGATTATGCAGAATTAACTGGCGCGTCTTTCATTGAAGCAGATTTACGTGGTACACGATTCCATTCTGCTAACCTCGTTGCCGCTGACCTAAGCCATGCGAATCTAACTAAAGCGGACCTAACGGGCGCAAGACTGGTTGAAGCCGATTTAGTTGAAGCCAACCTAAATTACACACGTCTAATTGAAGCAGACCTCAGTTTCGCTAACATCCATCAAACAGACATGAGTCACGCTAATTTAACAGATGCAACCTTAAGAAAAACCAATTTATTTAAAACGAACCTACTTGCCGCATCACTAGATGGTGGAGATCTAAGAGGTGCACATGCATATCGTTCTGAACTAATTGGCGCATCTTTAATCGAAGCCAATCTAAGCTTCGCACGACTACACTATGCTGACCTAGGTATAGCTAACTTAAGCTACGCTAATTTAACAAATGCTGACTTACACAACACAATCCTAATGAGCGCATATTTACGTGAAGCCAATCTAACGAATGCTGACCTAAACTGTGCAAGACTATATAACGCAGATTTAAGCGGCGCAAGTTTATATGCAGCAGACTTAAGTCACGCTAATCTAGTTGAAGCGAATCTAGCGAATGCTGATCTACGGGGCACAATACTAAATGGTGCAGACTTAAGTGACGCTAATTTAGTTGAAGCGAATCTAAGCCATGTCGATCTAGTTGATGCTAATCTACGCTTCGCTGATTTAACCAAGGCTGACCTACACGGGGCAATATTCATTAAGGCAGATCTCTATGAAGCTAACCTAAATGACATATTGCGACTGTAAGCATCTAAGTTGCCCATACAATATAGTGTTATTTAAATTGTCTAGCACAATGCACGTGTCTTGATTAGATAGGCGAAGTATGTTGGGTGAAAAATGACCGAAGTTCGTCTTATGATGCAGAAAAAATAATAATCTCTTCATGTCAAAACTTCTCAAAAAATCTGTCAAAGCATCAATAATATGTATTAAACGGGAGAAGGAATATTAATTCGGGCTCATGCGTGAGCGTCTAGCGCCTTGTGGCGAAGTCGCTCATCGCACCGCTGCCTCCCTGACGGCCCGATAACAAGAGCTACTTTAACACGCATCTCTATGTTCCTGGACCTTTCTAACGGGAGGCACGGAGCGTAAGGACAACGTCAAAAGCAAGAACGTGGGCGTGTCTAGCTCCACGCGAGGAACACCATTCGGCTGAATGGTGTTTTTGTTTGAAATGCATTCGATTGTATTTAACGAGTGTCGAGAAAATTATATGAGCTACTAAGAGTTCCCTTATCATTTTATTGCCTAGGTAACAAAGGCTCGATATAGTATAATTTTCCTTGTAACTAAACTCATTTTCTTTATATATGTATTTTTATCCTTTTTATATATCATTATTCTTAATTTGAGTAAGTTATCGAAAAAAATAGAACGGGGTATATTATGAATCAACAATTTTTAAACAAAATTAAAATTACGAAATCAAATAAAAAGATTTTAAAAAATATCGTTGCACCCATGCTATGGACAACTGAAAAAACTTCTATTCATAGACACTCTTCAATTTTGAATAGATCATATAACTTTACACAAGAACCTACAGTCGGATCATTAGTTTACTGTCAACTAGGTACAGCAGAACACTCTGGTATATATATTGGTAACAAAAATATTATTGAACTAAATGGAAAAGGGGAAATTAGAAAGGTTGAATTGAAAGAATTCACAAATAACATTCTTAGTGTGGATAAAGATATATTCATTCCGGTCATGAAGCATCAAATGATTCCAATAGGACATGAGAACATAGCTAAGGAAGCGATTAAAAACTTGTCAGGAAGAAGAAAATATCACCTTCTTCAAGATAACTGCCATCAATTTGCAGCAGGTTGCATGATTGGGGACCTCGATAATGACTACAACTATTTGTATATGGTTAAAGAAGAGTTTGCCAAATTTTTATGTCTTGAGGAATCGAATATTGTGTGGGTACGTTGGAAATGGTACCTAGACTAACATAGTCAAAAAATTAATGAAGGTCATGAGGTGAAATGATGTGGATTAGACAGTTACCTGAACCTATGAAAATCGAAATAGTAGGATTTCTCGGGAAACTATTGATTACCTCGACACTCAAAACTGAGCTTGGACCTGTTCTAAGACTTTTACTTAAAGGGGCAGCACAAGGTGCGACAATTGAAGAAATTATGAAAGTTACCGATTTGAGTGAGAGCGTTATTCGGGAACAGGCAGATTGGTTAATCAGAAGAGGAATGTTAGAAGAAGTAGAAGAGAATTTTGTTCTTACGCTGAATGGGAATGAATTATATAAACGATTAATTGTCTCAGAACAATTGGATTCTGGAGGGTGGGATATTTTTTTTGATGTAGATCATGATAGAGTGCTATTTGAAAACCATCTTGAAACACTGGTCGAAATTGAAAAGACGGTGACTCCTTCATTATATCAAAAAGAAAATCCATTCAACACACTGAAATTGATTGAAGCAACCAGGCCTCCAGAAGAAGTGATAGAACAGCTTGAAGCGGAACAGCTTACTGTAAAGCTGCAGTTTCAAAAAGGAACTAAACCCCACGTCAGACCGTTCATATTAAGAGCAATTCCAACCTATTTTGAGGAGATTATTGACACTTCTTTGCTCATAGAAACGTCTTCAAATATTTTGGAGGGACCATTTTTTGATTTACATTACTTAATCGAATCGATCCATTTAAAAGAGCCTTCTCTTTTTCAACAGATAACAGCGGATGAATGGGAACAGCTTGAACGTTTTCGCGAAGAGCGACCCGACTGGTTAAGCAATGAAGCGTACAGTCTCTTGAAAAAAAGAGATATGTATAAACGTTTTAAAGAAACATCCTTGTATATGGATAAAGAAACAGGATCCTTTTCAAGGGAAGCTCCACCGATGAGTCAACAAAATGGTGAAAAATCTTTAGGAACTAATCGCTCGTCAGCACTGTTCATTCATTTTCAAAAAGAGTTATTTGAGAAAGGGTATGATATGGAAATGTTTGAAGTAGAATATGACTCTTATTACGCCGTCAAACAAATACCCGTATCGTGGCTTGAAGAGTATATGAATCAGGAGGTCGCACATGAAAGCTGGTCTTAAATTTGGAGGCAGGTTTATGGGAGCAGCAAAGCCATCTTCTAATGTAGCGCATCAAGCGATTGAATTTGCTATTCAAGCAACACGATTTGGTTTTGCATTATATGAATACGATCAACTTAGGAAGATTACGATTGATTTAGAAGACCGACTAGAGAAAGTAATTTTACAAGGGGAAGAGCGAAATATTCAAAATGCAAAAGAGTTAGAAGACAAAAAGAAACAGTTTCAAGAAAGTCTTGATAGAGAGCGGGCCGCGCGTATCAGGGCTCTGCAGTCCATGGAAAAGCAGCTCGAAGATCAACGTAAAAAATCAGTTCGTCTTGAAAAAATAAGATTGAATACTAAAGCAGAAGAGTTTAGGCAACAATTGCTTTTGACAAAGGAACAACTAGATTTAATTGGTTCTTCTATTGTTTTATTACAAGATGAAGCAGTGTGGTGGAAAAAAATCATTGATCGTCAATTTGGAGATGCAGCCATAAAGACCATGCATCAAGTAAATCAGCTCGAAGAAGACATCAGAAAACTTCAGGTAATGCACAAAAATGCGGCCATGAACATGATTTGAATAAAAATAGGAGGAATAAACATGACTAAAAGTAATGGAACAAAAGGATCTAGTAACTTACCCGCAAAAACAGGTGGTCAGTTAGCCGACCATACAGCTCAAAAGTTAAACTTGATTGGTCAAGGAGTAGATGCTATTGCGGATGTTTCAAAAAACATTTCAAACGCATACGTAGCTAAACAAGCTCATGAATCGATTAAAAGGCAATCCAAGACTCAAATCAAAGACATTGAAGAAACGAATAAGACGACCAGATTAGAATCTGAACATAATTTAAAAAAACATCAGGCAAACGTCGATGAAAATATCTCGAAAATAAATCAAGAAGCACAACAAAATAAGTATGAATATAAGCAAAAAATAAAGGCGCTAGATAACGAAAAATACAAAATTAAGAAAGAGCACGAAGAACGAATGGAAGAACGAATGTTAGAAATCCAAAACCAAAATCAAAAGCAGTTGAGTATCAAGTTTTTGGAAGAGGATTATCGACTGTTACGAGTTCAACTTTTGTCTGATTCGTTAACTGAAGAACAAAAGTCAGCACTCTTAAAAGAAATTAGTGATATTCGCGAGAAAATTGTCTCGCTTCATAAATGATTCCGGTCCCGGTGATTGTTGGTGCTCTATTTGTTGGATCGATTCTATTATCGTCCGCAGCTGACTTCTTAAATGGAGAAGCATCTGAGCAGGAACGTGAAAAACAACGAGATTTAACTCAAGATATAAAAAAAGAAGAAGCGCGCCAAAAACAAAAAGAAGCACTGTTTCGAAAAGACGTTGATGCATTAGCCAAATTATTTCAAGAAGATGGTGCTTCTCTCGAAGAAGCTATGCAAAAAGCTGAATTTGAAGTTCAGCAGAGAGAAGAATGGAAAAAATCAAGAGAGCTTCGCGGAAATCTTTTTAGTCATCTGATCTGTTCGGCAGAAGAACGAAAAGAAATTTTCATCGAACAGATCCATACGTTTCAAGCAGAAAAAACAAAGCTATATCATATTCGTCGTGATACACGAGGAGAGACTACGCAACTACGTTCACATGCCATTACCAAAATGTTGTATGAATTTGAAGAAGCATTGGCCAAAATGAATGCTTACGTCAATTATCTTAATCGATATGTAAGAAGTATGGAGGAAGCTAAATCGACAACGACTCCACCTTTTGAATTTGAATTGACGTTACCTGAAAATTACCCATATGTAGGGAAACTTCTTTATGTGAAGAGAGAAGACATTCTCGAAAATACAAATTTCGAGTCAGGTCTATTTAGTTTTAACCTCGATGTAAGCAAGGCAGATTATGAGAGAGTGCTAGATTATGAAAACAATCAAGTTGTCCCGCTCTGCTTAACGGGGTTTTCACAGGGTGGACGATTATGGACAGCTTCTGTTGGCTATGGATACTTTAAAGAGCATCTAGAGAATTCACAATTCTCAGGATTGAATGTACAGGTAATCAAAAATGTGAGACATGAATCTATAGTATCTTATCATGGAATCGAACTGTCTCTTCCAAACTATGAATTGATTCAGCCTTTAGGCGGGCGACCTCAACCGAAGATGGAACTGATCGTTTATCCACTTGAAGTAGACTATAACTTCTTTAAAGGTAAGAAAAATCCTCGCGTAACGGAACAATTTGTGAGGAGCTTAAATCTACTGCAGTTAGATGAAGTGGCATTAGCTGTCCCTGATACTGAATCATCGATTACGTTTACTGAAGAATTATCAAAACGTGATGGCTCATTTACCTCTAGGGAGTGGAAAATCGCACCTTATGCAGATACCCCATACTTTCGCATGCAGCTGTCTACAGAAGTGGGTTTACTTGTTGAGCTAGTAAAAGATGATCAACAAATACCACGTTATTTTCGATTGCTGAGAGAGTTATCTGAAGAAGAGTTGATTCGTGCTGAAGAAGTATTTGTCGTGAGTGAATTTACCTTCCACATTCGAGATGAATCGGAATGGGAGCAAATGATTGAGCTCAATCCTTTATTGAGTGAATCAACGGTTCACGTGCAACTGTATTTAGAATCTGAATTTCGTAAACAACGGATTATTCAAAAAGCGGTTGCTACGCGACTATATTACAATAAATGGACTGATCTAATGGAGCGGTTGAGTTTTTCAATTGGTCGAAAAGGACCGTTTAAAGAACAGGTCGAGTTGATCAATCAAACATTTGACCATTCGATTCGACGTGAGAAAGTCTACTTGCGCTTTTCTCACTCGAAAAATCTAAAAGAATTTCTGGATAGTCCTGAAGCCGTATTTCGCCATAGGCAATACATGATGATGGAACACCCTAGATATGGTGAACGCGTAGTCAATATTCGTGAGGAAGATATGACTATATTGCTTGAGCCTGGAGAAGTGATGTTAACGAATGACTTGGATGATTTTCAATTGTATTACGTAGGACGCAGTTATGCCGAACAACAACAATTTCAAGCGATACGGGAATTTAGACAAGGCAATGTGGCGTCATCGAGTCTCCATGAATTAATGCTTGATCCTACGCAAGTTCCACCAATTGAACCTATACGCATTGAAACTTCTGACTACTTTAATCCGCACATCGCTTCAAATGCTAGGCAACGTAACATCGTAGAAACCGCACTCGGTGCCGAATCATTATATATGATCCAAGGACCCCCGGGAAGTGGTAAAACTACGGTTATCCAGGAGATTGTCCGTCAGCATCTAAAACTAAATCCCCATGATCGAATCTTAATTACTTCTCAATCCAATGTTGCTGTAGATAATGTAATGGTAGACTTTATCGATCATTATCCATCGAGTCTAGTTCGATGTGGAAGTGAAGAAAAGATGCAGCGTGATCTATTCCCTTATAGTTTTGAAGAGGTTGAGCGATCGTATCGACAACGTATTGCTGAAAAAGTAGTACCGGATACTTTGACACCGTTACTGTTGGATTGGCGTGAAGAATTAGACAAAGAAGATTCAGCGACTATTGCGACACTTATTCTCCAATCGAAACAGATTGTGGGTGCGACGTGTGTCGGACTTGCCAAAAGACGGATTGGGATTGACAAGCTACAGTTTGACTTAGTGATTGTTGATGAGGCAGGAAGAGCACTGCCCGGAGAAATGCTTTTACCGGTCATCCGAGCACGAAAAGCCATTTTAATTGGTGATCATTTGCAGCTACCGCCAACGATGCCTGCGTTGCTTACAGACAGAGATGGTTTACTTTCGCAGGAAGAACCACAAATTAGAGATGAGCTCATTGAGAAAAGTTTGTTCGAACGGCTGTATTTAGAAACACCGATCCACGCGAAACAGCGTTTAGGTACACAGTATCGAATGCCGACTTCACTTGGACAGTTAATTAGTTCATTGTTCTATGAGAATGATTTGTTAAGTGGAGAGAGTACCTTAAACAAAAAGTCTATTCATTTTCCACACGAGACGACTTGGCTCGATTTAGGAGATGATCGCGATTATTTTGAAAATGAAAAACCTCTAAGTAATGAGCGAGAAGCTACCGTAGTAAAAAATATTTTAGAGAAAATTGTCTTAACAGGATCGGATACCATAGGTGTTATTACTCCTTATAGAGCTCAAAAAAGGTTACTTACCAAAAAAGTAAAAGCATGCTCGCAATTGGAGACTTTATTGAATGAGGGGCGTATCAAAATTGATACTGTTGACCGTTTTCAAGGAGAAGAAGCAGAAATTATTCTCTATTGCACGACACGCTCGAAAAAGAAAACGAAATTCTTCTCTGATGCTGCCCGTTTAAATGTTGCGCTGTCGCGTACAAAGCGTGAGTTACTGATCATTGGTTCACATCGGTACTTCAAACGATATGAAACTGAAAATCCCGCTCGACGGATTGCAGAACATATCGAGCGGGAGGGTGTTGTTTTATCTTTGGATCAATTGAATACCCATTTAAATCATATTTCCAATAAGGATTCAATCGTTCAAGAGCGTGCATATTCAAAATATAGTCTAGAAACTAAGCAATATGATGAAGCCTAATGCTCTTCTCGAAAGGGATGAGGCGTGATGGACGAGCGGCTACTTGATGACTATGCATTCGATGGATTAAATCCGTTCGTCCGGACCGTGTTCTCTGAACCGGGTATCTGCGCGACTTGCCCGTTGCTCTCTGAATGCACGACGAGCCGCATCCATCGACGAGTCATCGAGCATCACCTTTGGCCACACTACCTGGACGAGGTCGAAGACCTCCGACACAAAGAACTGGTCTGCGAAATCTACAGAAGACGAAAAGAGATGACCTAACGTGTCTTCGCGGACGCAAAAGAGAACCATAGCATGCGTTGGATATGGAAGAACACCAACGCGCCACGTAAAGGCTCGGTTAGAGAGACTCATAGACCAAGATACGCAAAACTCCCGGTTCACACGAAATGAACCGGGAGTTATGTCTATAGTCTGAGAAGTGCTGTCTAGCGCATCTTTTTATACTCTCTTTTAACTTTAGAGTTTTACTTTTTTTCGCTGTGCAATATGAGTAAATGAAGTTCACTTAATACGTAATATAATTCTTCTAATTGAACCGATTCTCTGTTTCTATAATTTTCTATAATTTTATACATTAAATTTAAGAAAATAAATAACATAATGATCAGTAATGTATACATGATATATAAAACCATTACTTGATCTATTCTTAAAAAATTTATTAATGCTATTCCAAAAGTTAAAAGAAGTGGCAGCAATGAAAAGTTAAGTGTATATTTTTTTTTT
>NZ_JAPAEP010000004.1:0-114487 GCF_025842465.1 Exiguobacterium sp. N5 | reverse complement strand
GACCGAGCATACGCTCGGTCGTTTTTTGTTTCTTTGAAACTTTATCCCTTCTTTTTCGTACTAAGTATGAGAAAGAGGGGATTGTTTTGTATATTCGATTAGCCACTTTAAAAGATGTTTCAGGGATTACGAAAGTTTCAACTGCAAGTTTTCAACAAGAAGCACTTTCTTTGCAATTGTCTGAGAGAGATTTGAATGTTGAACCGCCGGGATACGATCTCGAGGCGATGACACAATATATGATTGAAGAGTTAACATGCTATGTCATTGAGCAGGACAAACACATCGTTGGGGCAATCGTCTTAACCCTCACAGGTGATGACTATGCACGAATTGATCGTGTTTTTGTGCACCCTGATAGCCAAGGGCAAGGAATCGGTAAAGCGTTGATTCAATACGTAGAAGCTCAATCTCCGCATGTACGGATTTGGGAGTTGGAAACATCGACACATCAAACAAGAAATATTCGTTTTTATAAACAATTAGGATTTCAAGTCGTATATGAGTCAGAAGATGAGGTATGTTTCGTCAAACGAACAAAAGCAAAACCGAGTACGCATTGCTTTGAAGAACAGTCATGTGAAGGTTGGCAAGCGTATGGGGTAAACGCGAGCTTTTTGGCGGTCACAAATAGTAATGTTTCGTCACTTGATGCGAGCAACTGTAATTTCAGTCAAAGCCGTTTTCGGAACATCAATTTCCGGAATAGTACGTTTAGTGATTTAAATTTGTCGGGCTCACAATTTAACTTTGTGACGATGCGAGAGAATGCACGTACTATTCAAATGCACTATTCGAATCTGAGCGGTGCTACATTTAATCAATGTGACCTGACAAATGTCACGTTGACAGGATGTGATGTCGAAGGCATGACGATAAATGGCGTTCCAATCGACACTTTAATCAGTACAAAGAGAGGGGAAACATAATGGGGAATTTTCAGCAGACCCAATTAGACTTACAACAGCGTATCTCCGAGCGTGATCGACTTGTTCGTAAGCAAGAGATACTAAACAAACAGTTGAACGAGCATGAGGCGGTGCGGAAGGCACTACTCAACACATTCACGAAAGAACAACGTGATGTGTATGACCTTGAAGAATTCTCGCTCGTCAACACATGGCGAAAGTTACGAGGCACGTTTGATGAACAACGGACAATCGAAATGGAAGAGGCTGCTCGCGCTGAACTGAAATTACGAGAACACGAGGCGATGATTGACGAATTGACGCTCGAACATCGAGAATTACAAGAACAGCTCGAGGTTTATGAGGGCATCGACGCTGAGTGGGAGACCTTCTTAGAAACAAAAGAATCCCATCTTGCGAAAGATCCAGCTATTCGCCGAGACCTACACCATCTCACGAATCAACAAGCCGAAACGAATGAACTTCTTATCGAGTATCGGGAAGCCATCGTTGCCGGTAAGGCGGCGCGATCAACGATTGCAAAAACACTCAAACATCTAGATAGTGCGAAAGGGTGGTCGACGTATGACACGTTCTTCGGGGGTGGCTTGATTGCCACAGCAATGAAACATGAGGCGCTAGATGCTTCCGAGCAGACGATGCACGAATTACAATCTGCGTTAGAGCGTTTCTCCCGTGAATTAGCGGACGTGCAAGGTATTGTTCAGGAGTTGCATGTCGATCGAGGTTCACTCATTCAGTTCGCAGATTACTTTTTGGATGATATTTTTTCAGAATGGACGATGCATGGACGAATCAATGATTCCTTAGATCAAGTGAACGGACTGGATAAGGAAATCAGTCAGCTGATTGCTCGTATGACGAGACAAGTGGAAACGTTAGAACAGAAGCTTGACGAGACTGAAGAAAAAAGAAGACAGCTCATCCTGACACGATGAGCTGTCTGTCATTATATTTATAGTAAGGGTTCTTTTGCTTAGTTCAAGGAGAGTGAAGAGAAAATGAGTCAAACGATGGTATTTCTTATTAGAGGGATGGCAGTCACCGGGGCGCTATTGATTTTATCGATTCCATTTTTCTTTAGTTCTCCCATATCGACCACTCTGATCATTGTCAGTTCGATTTCGTTGATTGCCTTTGTGATGTTTGCTGTTTCAGCAATCAGGCTTCGAAAACGGATAGAGGATGAATGACGTGTATTTGTTTTTCTGAAACAACAAAATTACCAAAAGGGGGAGAATCATGGAGCAACTGATTGAGGGTATCGTACAAAGCGTGAGACCGGATCAACGAACGCTGATTGCTATCTCCGGACACGGTGCAGCCGGAAAATCGACGTTGGCAGAAAAATTACGGGAACGACTCGGTGATATAAACCTGCTTCACACAGACCCGTATATTACAGATTCACAGTTGCGGAAACAAACGATCCTCACGTATCAACACGATGGAACGACCCATCAGTATAAGATGACGGCGTGTCATCCGGCCGCACATCATCTGCTCTCACTCGAGCGAGATGTCCGTATGATTCGGGAAGGGATTGGGTTTTATACGATTGATGTCCCCTATTTAGAGCGGACATGGATTGATCCGGAGAAGCCAATCACGATTATTGAAGGGATGAGTGTCGCATTCCTGGATCTTTCATCTTTTGATCAATCGATTTATCTCTACACAGACGGGGAGACTGAGTTCAAGCGACGTTCGCATCGTGATATTCAGGAACGGGGTATGGAGCTGGACTACTTACACGCTTCACATGTAGAGCGACGTCTGCAATATGAATTGTTCATGCATCCGTATCGCCACCACTTTCAAACTATCGTCAATACGAGTAAGGATGGAATTCAAATTGAAAAAACCGCTCACGAGGAGCGGTGACTGAGTAGCGTATCTTCAACGCCAAAGTGATTTGACGCTCTCGAACTCGTCGGCACATTTTTCAATCGATTTGAATCAAAACTCTTCAACGAATGGATTCAGGCGATTCTCTCCGAGTTATCGATTCCAAGATATGTACTTTACACTTCAGAATTAGAAGAAATGAGCACGGTAAAATTATTAAAGAAGGGAGTACCTTACTTTGGAAAAACCGTTACTGTGGATTATAGCGGGTGTAACCCTCGTCTTTTTATTGATGGCTACTCAACTATTACTACCCGTTACCTTTCAAGAAATTTTTTCGATTTTACTAGTATCGATTGTTATAGGATCAATCATAGGTGTGATTGCTTCGATTTTGCATCACTATATTATGACTAGAAAAGAAAAAACTAGCTAAAAACATAGTAAAAAGGTCCGAAAAAAGAATGGAAAAGAATCTTATTCGGAGCTTTTTGATCGATTAACGAATGCTACACATCATCTTAAAAAGTTATCACCGCTCACGAGGAGCGGTGACTGCGTAACGTATCTTGAATGCCGAGACCGAGCTGTTCCTGTTCGCGCTCGAGCTGCCCCCAGGTGAGGGAACGATGACGCAATTCGACGTCGGTCGCCATCGATTCGAGCGTTCGCTGGGTCTCGATGTTGTCGAGCCAGTAGTAGAGGTCGATCCCGTCTTCATGTAAGCGCCAAAACGATTTGACGACCTCGAACTCATCGGCCCATTCTCCGACCGGCTTGAATCCATACTTTTCAACGAATGGATACGGACGTTCTTCCCCGAGCGGGTCGATTACGTTTCGGACGAACATCGGCTCAAGTCCAGCGTGAGCGGTCGCATCGAGTAATCGTTTCAGTTCAGGCATCGGTTCGATTTCGATGTGTTCGATTACATCAAACCAAACTCGTTTGATGTCCTTGTCCCACAATGTAGCCTCTATACTATACGGGGCGCCGGCAGAAGAGGGTGCGTACATCGTCAACTCGAATGAAAACGGAACGTCCTCTTTCGCTCCAGGCTCTAATACAAGCGATAGTGGAATCGGGACTTCTTGAATATCAGCTTCTCGATTGAACTCGTTTCCTTCCATGGTGATGTCTTTGAACGTCGTCAAGAAGGTCAGGGTGAGTTCCTGTAATCGAACGACATTCGTTGTCGGGTTGGAGACGTGCAACGTACCCGTCACGGTCTGCTTCGGAATGAGTGCTGCCGGGTCAAACGTGATCTCGGCTTCGATCTCCGAAAAGAACCATTTCTTGAATCGATTTCCCCATTTGGACATGGCGGTCGCGCCCCTTTTCTCTGATAGTTTATGCTGTTATATCTGTTCCCGATTCCATTTTTGAAAAAACATTAAGAAAATGGTTGCTTTTTATAACTGTCTCGCTTATTATAGAGGATGTCGAAACAATTCAAACCATCGCGGGGTGGAGCAGTCTGGTAGCTCGTCGGGCTCATAACCCGAAGGTCGTTGGTTCAAATCCAGCCCCCGCAACCAATTTTTAAATGAGATAGCGAAACGATAGCGTTTCGTGTTTTTTTTTGCTTAAAATGAAGTGTACAATGAGTACGTATGAGAAGTGAAAAAGGAGAACCATTCATGTATACATTGATTACGCATTCTGCGGCGGAGACGCAGGCGGTGGCAGAACGTTTGGCCACACTCGTCGAAGCAGGGACGGTCATCACGTTAAACGGTGACCTCGGTGCCGGCAAAACGACGTTCACACAAGGGTTCGCAAAAGGACTCGGTGTCACGCGGAACGTCAACAGTCCGACCTTCACCATTATGAAACAATATAAAGGGCGATTGCCGCTCTATCATATGGATGTCTATCGTCTCGAAGATACGGGGGATGACATCGGTCTTGAGGAATATATCAACGGTGATGGTGTCGCCATCGTCGAGTGGTCGAACTTGATCGAGTCCTCCCTCCCGGAAGAACGCTTGGCCATCACGATTGAACGGGTTGGCGACGAAGAACGTAGACTGACACTTGCTCCGACGGGTGAGCGTTACGTTCAAATCGCCAAGGAGGTGCTCGCATGAAGCAATTGATGATTGATACGGCGACGACACGTTTGTCAGTCGCGTTAAGTGAGGCTGGAGAGATTCAAGCCGAAGCAACGGTAATGGTCTCAAAAAACCATGCGGTCACACTCATGCCAATGATTGAACAGCTCATGGCAGCGGTCAAGTGGACACCGAACATGCTCGAACGCATCGTTGTCACGACAGGACCCGGGTCGTACACGGGAATTCGGATTGGAGTGACGACAGCGAAGACACTCGCCTATACGCTCAATCTTCCACTCATCGGTGTATCTGCCCTTCAGCTCATGGCAGCGGCCCCGAATACCGATTTGCCGGTCGTTTCATTGATTGACGCGCGCCGTGGCAACGCGTATATCGGATATTATCAACACAACAAAGCACTCACACATGATCAGCACGCTTCCGTCTCAGATTGGTTGCGACTGAATAGTCAAGGGCGCTTCCTTGTCGTCGGAGACGTGGAACCGTTCCGTGACGTGTTAAGTGAATATGACTATATCGAAGCACCGGCTGCCCATCGATATGGGCGTGCGAGTGATTTGGTCGTCTTCAGCGATGAGACGAGCGATGTTCACTCGTTTGAACCGGAGTATTTGCGACTCGCCGAGGCGGAAGCGAAATGGTTAGAGGGACAAAACAATGGCTGACGTGAAAATTCGTCGGATGACGTGGCTTGATGTCGAGGAAGTGACGAAAGTCGAAGAAGCGTCGTTCGCCATCCCGTGGACAAAAGAGGCGTTCATGAATGAGATGCTTCGAAATGAACAGGCCATTTACTTTGTCGCGGTCCATGACAAACGGGTCGTCGGGTTTGTCGGCGTTTGGACAATCGTCGATGAAGGACATATCACAAACATTGCCGTCTTACCTGAGTTTCGTGGACAGGGCATCGGCAATCAATTGTTAGCGGAACTTGTCGCGTTCGCCAAGTCAAAAGGACTCGTCGGATTGACGTTAGAAGTCCGCGTGTCGAACGTTGGCGCGCAAAAACTATATGAACAATTCGGTTTTATGCAAGCCGGTCGGAGAAGACGCTACTATCAGGATAATAATGAAGACGCCTATATTTATTGGGCGAAGTTAGGAAGTGAGTCAGAATGAACACATCACTGATTCTCTCGATCGAGTCGAGCTGTGACGAGACGTCTGTTGCGCTCGTCAAAGACGGAAAGACGTTATTGTCGAACGTCGTCTCTTCTCAAATCGAGAGTCATAAACGATTTGGTGGCGTCGTCCCTGAAGTGGCGTCTCGTCATCATGTGGAACGAATCACGTACGTGATTGACGACGCATTGAGTGAGGCCGGCGTGACGATGGAAGACGTCGATGCGGTCGCGGTCACACAAGGACCGGGTCTCGTCGGTGCCCTTCTCGTTGGGATCAGTGCGGCCAAGGCGTTGGCATTCGCCCATCAAAAACCGCTCATCGGTGTCCACCATATCGCCGGACACATTTACGCGAACGAACTTGTCGAAGAGATGCAGTTTCCGCTCGTCTGTCTCGTCGTTTCAGGGGGACATACAGAACTCGTCTATATGCCAGAACATGGTGTCTTCGAAGTCATCGGGGAGACACGTGACGACGCGGCAGGTGAGGCGTACGATAAGGTTGCGCGCACGCTCAGTCTCCCATATCCGGGAGGTCCTGCGATTGACCGCCTGGCAGCGGTCGGGGAAGACACGTACAACTTCCCACGCGTTCGTCTCGAACCGGGTAGCTTTGATTTCAGTTTCAGTGGCTTGAAGTCATCGGTCATCAACGCCGTACACAATGCGGAACAACGTGGAGAGACGGTCATCCCTGAAAACTTGGCGGCGAGCTTCCAGGCGAGTGTCGTCGAAGTGCTCGTCGAGAAAGCGATTCGTGCCGTGAAGGAAAAAGGGGCGAAGCAATTGCTTGTCGCGGGTGGTGTCGCGGCGAACCGTGGCCTCCGCACAGCGCTTCAAGAAGCTGCTACAGCTGAAGGAATTCAACTCGTCATTCCACCGCTTGACCTCTGTGGGGACAATGCGGGCATGATCGGGGTGGCGGCACATCACGCGTATGTGCGCGGTAAGCGCGATACACTAGCGATGAACGCGGTTCCTGGGTTATCCTTAGAAGAGAGCATGACAGTCTAGGGGGAAATAGAGACATGACGAAACGCATCATCATCGGAGGGCTCATCGTACTACTCGTCGTTGCGACGTTCTTACAAGTACGTGAGATTATCCGCGCTTACAATATCGCCTATCAAGAGGAGATTGTTCCAGAAGAGACACGAGTGAAGTCACTCACTGGAGAAGAGGCATTAGAAGGTATCGGTCGCGTGACCGGAGAGAATACGCTCATCAAGTCACTATATGGCTACACAAGTGTCGTCGACCAAGAGCCGGAGCGTGTGATCGTCGTCGATCGCAATCTCGGGGTACAACCAAAAGCGAGCGATGCTTATTATGAAATCGAGCGGGGTCGCGAGGCAACAGAAGAAGAAGCGGCGAAGTTTGATGATTTGATCGAGGAACTCGACGAACAGCAACTGTTCGCACAAGTCATCTCGACACACGAAGCACGTTATGTGACGAATGGCGAAAAACCGATGACGTTCTATAAAGTGTTCACACGTGACGTCGACACGAACGAGGCTGTCTTCTTTATCGCTGAAGACGGGACGAAGCTCGACTTCCATACAATCGGATTCCAACCACTGCGTTACTTCTAACAAAAAGGTTCAGCCACGAGGCTGAACCTTTTTGAGTGCTTCAAGTTGTTGAAGGAATGTATGGGCGAACGCGAGACATGCTTCCTTTTTTTCGTCCGTATCCGGGTCGAATTCAATCTTGAGTGCAGGAACAAGAACGTTCCCACCAGCAGTTTGAAAGGCGTGCTCGACGGTATCGACGGCTGCACAATACTTGGGATAGTCCGTGTCCCCTGAACCGAAGGCAGCACACGGCAAACCGTTTAACGACGCCTCTTCCAAATCAAATACGAAATCCTCGGCCTCATACGGAACATCTCCGTCTCCCCACGTATACGTACCGAGTATGACCCCATCGTATTCGGAGAATTGCTCGATACGTAAGGATTCCAAATCGTCAGATATCGAAACATCGTGTCCTGCGTCCTGCCATGTATGTCGAATCAGATTTGCGATGTCTTCCGTATTGCCTGACATGCTCACATATCCAATCAGTAGTTTCATTGAAATCACCTCAATAACAGACTAATTGAAAATGATTATCAATGTCAATGATAACGTTGATTGTACAAACAAAACCACGCCTTCAAACAGAAGACGTGGTTTTGTTATGCTTTTGGTTGTCGATAATTCTCCCGATGCCACGTATTGATGCGGCTCACGATGAACACGAGCAGGGCGAGGATCCACATGAAGAGCGTCTCTTCATAGAAGTGGGCCCACACCGATCCAGGCGCATAGAATGTATGGACCGTCACATCAACCGGCCAGACGACGATACGGATGAAGAGCGTGCTCATGAGCAGGCCACTGAAGAGACTGAGTAGTATTCCTGGCCACGTCTGAATGATGAAGCCGATGACGACCGGCAGGAAGAAAAAGAGAATAGACGGGACGATGGTCGGCTCCCCGCGGATGAGTTCAGACACGAACTCGGTCCCGGTCGGCACGATGTAGGCGAGTCCCGTCAGGAACGCTTGAATGAACTCGATTCGCATGGCACGGGTACGCATCATGTATGGAGTTCCTCCCATTCCGCATAAAGTGCGGTAATCGATTCTTTCGCCGCGTCCGATTCCGTCGATAACTCCTGGGCACGGGCGAAGTCGTTGAAGACGTCCGGCTCACAAAGCAACTGTTCAATCTCATCAAGACGATTCTCATGTTGCTCAATCGCTTGCTCAATCTCTTCGATGCGCTGTTTGATGCGGCGCTCTTCCCGTTGCTGCTCTTTGTCAGCGCGCTGTTTTTTCACGACGAGCTGCTTCGTCTCTTCACGGGCGAGTCGCGCCAGTTCCTCGAGTTCTTCTTTCTTCTCGACGTAGTACGAATAGTCTCCGAGATACTCGTCGATGCCGTTCGGTGTGATCTCTAGAACACGCGTCGCGAGTCGATCGATGAAGTATCGGTCATGCGAGACGAAGAGAATCGTGCCCGGATAGTCGAGGAGGGCATTCTCCAAAATCATCTTCGAGTCGAGGTCCAAGTGGTTCGTCGGCTCGTCCAGGATGAGGAGGTTCGGTTGCTCGAGCTTCAGCTTGGCCAAGGTGAGTCGTGCCCGTTCGCCACCGGATAGTTCATGAACACGCTTCATGACGTCATCGCCACTGAAGAGGAACTGTCCGAGCAGACTCCGCACTTCTTGCTCGCGCATGAGCGGCCAGTCGTTCCAAATCTCGTCGATGACACGGTTCGCGTCAGACAAGTTTTGTTGCTCCTGGTCGTAGTAGCCGATCTCGACGCCCGTCCCGTAACGGATCTCACCGGTGAGGGCGGTTTGTTGTTTCGTCAACACTTTGAGAAGTGTCGACTTCCCGACCCCGTTCGGACCGACGAGCGCGACGGATTCCCCGCGCTGTAGCTGGAAACGGAGATTTTGAGCGATTGCTTCCTCGTATCCGATGGCGAGGTCACTCGCGCTCAATACATCGTTCCCGCTCTGGCGTTTGATAGAGAACGAGAGGACGGCACTGCGTTCGTCACCATCCGGAGCATCGAGTCGGTCGACTTTCTCGAGACGTTTCCGCACGCTTTGTGCCCGTTTCGTCGTCGTCGCCCGGGCGATATTTCGTTGGATGAAGTCCTGCATCTTGGCAATCTCTTCTTGCTGCGACTCGAACTGCTTCTTCTCTTGTTCGTAGAGGGCCGCCTTCTGCTCGAGATACTTCGTATAGTTCCCGACGAAGCGGCGGCTCCGATGACGTGACAACTCATAGACGACCGAAACGACGCGGTCGAGGAAGTAGCGGTCGTGGGAGACGATGAGGACGGCACCTTTATAGCCGCTCAAGTACTTCTCTAGCCAGGCGAGCGTCTCGATGTCCAAATGGTTCGTCGGCTCGTCCAAGATGAGCAGGTCGGGACTTTGAAGGAGCATCTTCGCCAAGGCGAGACGTGTCCGTTGTCCCCCGGAGAGTGTGTCGATTCGACGCTCGAAGTCGTCCGGATAGAAGCGCATCCCGTGAAGGACCGAGCGGATGGTCGCTTCATATTGGTATCCGCCACGCTCTTTGAACGTATGTTGCTCTTCATCGTAAGAGGAGAGGAGGCGTTCGTACGCAGCGGCGTCGTTTAGAATCCGTTCGGAGCCCATGTCAGCCTCCATGCGACGGAGCGTCTTCTCTTGCTCGATCAAGTCCGTGAAGACGGTGAGCATCTCATTCCAGATCGTCTCGTCGGATTCTAACCCTGAGTCTTGGGCGAGATAGCCGATCGTGACGTCTTTTGGCTTCATGATGTCCCCGGAGTCATAGTTGTATTCACCAGCGATGACTTTCAAAAGCGTCGACTTACCGGCCCCGTTACGACCGACAAGGGCGACACGTTCGCCTTCCTGGATTTCGAGTTTTACGTTTTCTAAAATCGGCTCGACGCCGAAGGATTTGGATAAGTTGTTGACTTGCAGTAGGATCAAGTGAAAAAACCCCTTTCTCTCTATTTAGTATACTGTATTTTTCAGCGATTTTAGGTATATTCGTTGAGTGGTCATGTGAATTCGTTTACAATCAAGGTGTATGAAATTCAGATTCGTTTGTAACGTGTCGTAAAAAGGAGGCTCTTTCCGTTGAGTCAAAACGAACCAAAGATTCCACAAGCGACAGCCAAACGGTTGCCACTATACTATCGATTTATTCAAAGCCTGCACGCGTCAGGGAAACAACGTGTCTCTTCAGCAGAACTGAGTGAGGCGGTCAAGGTCGATTCGGCTACGATTCGCCGTGATTTCTCGTACTTTGGTGCGCTCGGTAAAAAGGGATATGGCTATAACGTGCAGTATCTGTTAGACTTTTTCCGAAAGACACTGAATCAAGACGAGATTACGAATGTCGCCTTGGTCGGAGTCGGTCACCTTGGGACGGCATTCGTCAACTATAACTTCCTTAAAAACAATAACACACATATCGTCGTCGGGTTCGACGCAGACGAGACAAAAGTCGGCACGACGATGTCAGGCGTCCCAATTCATCACGTCGATGAGATGGAACAAATCATGAAGCAAAACAAGATCGACGTCGCTATTTTGACGGTACCTTCTGCTTATGCGCAGTCCGTCGCAGACGACTTGGTGCGTTTCGGCATCAAGGGCATCTTGAACTTCACACCGGCACGACTCACTGTACCGGATACGGTTCGCGTCCATCATATCGATTTGTCGATTGAGCTGCAGTCACTCATTTATTTTATGCAACACTATCCAACCGCTGAGGGGGTCCATCAATAATGGAATTACTAGCATCATCACTCGTCGTCGGGATTCCGGGTGGGGCGAGTCTATTCATCATCGCCATCATCGCGCTTATCATCTTCGGACCGAAGAAATTGCCGGAGTTTGGTCGCGCGGCCGGACAAACGCTTCGTGAGTTCAAAAATGCAACGAACGGCATGATGAACGAGCACGACGAGAACGACAAGAAAGCTATCGAAAAGAAAGAGCAGTAAGCCATGAATCATCAACCTGATCAAGAGCGGGAACTCACCGATCACTTGACAGAGCTGCGGAGACGACTGATGCTATCTGCATTTGTCGTCTTTGCCTTCTTTTTGATGGCTTTGCCGAGTGTCAAATATGTACTCGCGTATTTGCAAAAAGACCTCGTCGAACGCGGGCTCGAACTGAACGCCTTTGGGGTCGCGGACCCGCTCATGATTTACTTGAACTTGGCGCTCATCATCGGCCTTATCGCGGCGAGCCCATTCCTACTGTATCAAGTGTGGGCGTTTGTCGCACCCGGTCTGCATCCGAATGAGCGGAAAGGCACGCTTGCCTATATCCCGATCATCTTCGGACTGTTCTTGATTGGCCTTGCGTTCGCCTACTACTGGTTGTTCCCGCTCGTCCTCGATATCTCGACGGACCTCGGGCAAGACCTCGGACTCGAACAAATCATCGGGGCCAACAATTACTTCACGTTCTTGTTGCAGCTGACAATTCCGTTCGGTCTATTGTTCCAACTACCGGTCGTCATGATGTTCCTGACCCGAATCGGTGTCGTGACCCCGTACTTCTTATCAAAGATTCGAAAGTACGCATACTTCGCCCTATTCGTGATCGCGGCATTCATCACACCGCCGGATTTGACGTCGCACCTCATGGTGTCGTTACCACTCTTCTTCCTATATGAAATCAGTTTATCGATTTCACGTATCACCTACAAAGGGGTGCTACGCCGGGAAAAAGAGGCGATGGTGCAAGAACAGATGGATTTAATGAAACAGATGAATGAAAAGTGAGCACTGCGTCAAATTATGACGCGGTGCTTTTTTGAATATTAGGGCTATGCATTTTTGAGAAAACATCTTAAAATTAGAAGGGATTCAACAAAAATGGATGTTTTTTGAAAACTTATGTATACATAAACAGAAATGAGGAAGCAGATGAACAAGCGGTTATGGAGTACGCTCGTCGTACTCATATTGTTGATTGGACCAAAAATGGATGCCTTTGCAGAAGGAGCGGCAAAAGCGGACGTTCTGCCAACGGGAAGTGTTGTATCAAACAGTGAATATGTATGGCGATCGGGCGACCCAGAGACGATTGTGCATATGCGCACAGGAAAAGTGTATACACTTCCCGTCCGCGTGTCGGTTGAACACAATATCGTTGGACTCGGAGACGGTCGCGTCATTTTAGATGCATATGGCGAGGTCATCATTTGGGATCCGATTAACGATGCGATGACGTCATTCCCGAATGATTCGAGTAGTGGTCTCGATTATCTTCATGCTGTGAATCAGGATTTAGAAATGATTCTTTGGAAAGGACATACGACGTATTCTGTCACTTCATTGACGGGTGAGATTCTCGGAACGTTTAATACGGAAAGTATATACGAATCGTACGACCTTCTTGCTGACGGCACGGTCCTAGTCTTCGCAAACGGTGAAATCACGAAACGAGCCATCACGGGAGAAACGCTTGAAACGCTTGGAACATATACGGACAAGGTACGATCTGCCCAATATATCGAAGAAGCGAATCAATTAGTGGTCAAGATGTCCACCGACTCACATCTCCGAATTTTTGATTTGACCACGAAACGTTGGATTGAAAAAGAGGCGGAATCTGTCACGAATCTCCTGTGGAAAGACGGGATTTACTACTTCACGATGCGGAAAGTGTTTGATACGTATTACGTGAGTTACAATGTTGCCACTGGAGAATGGAAAGAATCATCGGTGGATGATACGTTTGTTAATCTAAGAGGAGATTGGTATGTGCTATCCCATGATGTGACGGCAGGGTATACGCCGGAGTCATTTTGGAAAGCGCCACGACAACTGTTGATCGATGTACCGAAAACAACGACACGATATGAAGTGAACCAATCCTATCAAGTGAACGGAACCGCTAAACTGATTGATGGAACATCCATTCCTGTCAGTGGGACAGAATTGTCGGCAACGTATCGATATTCTGAGAAGAAACCTTTTGTTTGGGAACAAGGTAAGTTGACGATGAACACGAATGGCGGATATTCTTTTGAATTTAGATGGAACGGGTTAGAACGAACAGAAGACTTTGTAGCATCTAACTATGTTCCTCTCACACTCGATCCGCCAACAGGTGTTTTGGGACCCATCACAGGAACAACGGCACCGAACACCCCAGTATTCGTCAGTGTGACGAAAAGCACCTCTCAGTACACCGACTCACTAGATTCATTGGTCAACTATCAGTCGAAAACGGTTCAGTCAGACGAGATGGGACGCTTCACTTGGCAACCGACGCGCTGGTTCGCACCAGGATCGCGTGTGACCGTAAAAATCGGAAGCCCATCAAGTGTATATGCCGATCCAATTGAACTGGTGACGGTAAAAGAAAGTGAAGATACTTTACCGAACGACATCACGCTTGTAACGAACTCTGTAAAATCAGGTGTGACATTACAGACCACGCCACAGGCTACCGTTGACATCGTTGCCCGTAGCGAACGCGGTTATGAAGCCTGGAGTGAGCAAGTAAATGAGGATGGGATGCTCCAAATCAAATCGTTTTCTCACATGTGGTTTGGTGTTGGGACAAAAATATACTATAAGTTACAGGATGCACCTGCCTCACAGTTCCGTCTTGCGGAAGTGAAGGCGACGTATGATGCACCTATCTTCACTTGGACGCGGACACCATTGATGTACGATAAATCGATTGATGTAACGTCTAGCACAAATGAAGCATATGAAGTTTATCGGAATGACATCCTTGTGACAAAGACGAGTTCGATGCCTTATACGTTCGATACGCCATTACGCGAAGGCGATGTGATTCGTGTCAAACGCACGTATCGCGATGCCACTTACGAATTGACGAAGACGGTTCGCGCGTTCGCACCTGTTTTGAGTGTCACGGACGTCATGATGACGAAGACACAGGCGACACTCTCGATTAAAAAGACAAGTGTGGCCCCGGTTCGTTTTTACGTAAATGGTGTGGCCGTTTCACCAAAACGGTTATCAACGACACGGTACACCATCCCGGCGAAACCGGGTGACACGATTCGTGTCCGTGCCTCTGTCGGATCAAAATCCCGTGAAGTCACAGTGGAATTGCCGAAGACCTCGCTGTCCACGCTATCCATCAACGACGAAAAGTCGTTATGGGTCGGGTATGTACTACCGAACAGTACGGTGACACTAAAGAGCGGTACGAAGACAATCGCCAGTGGAACGGCAAGCAGTACAGGCCGTGTGACGCTACGATTCAGTCGACAACCGGTTGGAAGTGTCGTGACGTTGACGAGTCAGCAAGGGACGTATCGTCACATTCAGAAAAAGACCGTGACGGTCGGACCGGCTCCGACATTGTCATCGACCATTCCTTCAAGTGCGTCGAAGACATTGCGTGCGACGTCAAACGTGGCTTACGGTACACTCACGCTGATGCGTGGGACGACCGTTCTCGCAGAGAAAGAAGTAAAAACGACTTCGACGATTCTCAGTTTTTCACCGCAACGAAAAGGGACGCAGCTCACGCTTCGTCTCGTGACACCGAAAGGTCGAAGCGTAACGAAGACGTTCACCGTTCGATGAGTACTCGGACCATTCGCATGAGCGGGTGGTCTTTTTACTTTCAACATACCTGTGAGCCCTTCACTCATGTTAATATGGAAAAAAGAGGGATTTGAGGTGTGGGTCATGTGGTGGCAATGGTACGGATTTGAGACAATCATGATGTTGATCTTTGCAGGGATATCCATTGGGACTGGAAGACATCTGTTCCTGTCAAAAACGGATAAGGTTCTCACGATTTCGTTTGTGAGTATGGTCATTGGTTTTTGTATGATGCTCGTCGGAGTGGGATACATAAGAGGATTTGATGGAATGGGTTGGTTCGTATACGGTTTGCTCCTATACGGTGGAAGTCTCCTTGTCTACTTGACGTTCACTATTTTTCGTTTGAAACGGGAGGAGTAAAGAGAATGAGTGATTTGACCTTTTTGATGTTGTTGTTTCTTGGATTGACACTAGGAGTGGTGCTATCCATCTATCACGTGATGCGGCAGAAAAGAAAACGGTCCGTGTTACTCCTGATCGGTACATTACTGGTTGTAAGTGGCTATGTACTTGTGATTGGCAATCTGACATTTGGATACGGATGGGGAGCATTGTGGTGGGCGGTCGTCGGGCTCGCTATGAACGTCTTCGGTTTGATCGTGCATCTATTTGTAATAATCTATCATCTATTATTGAAAAAGCGGCGAGTCCGGTCATGAGAATGAGCGGATTTTTTCTGTTCAAACTTTAGACACTTTTACGTGAAAAAGTGAGCAAAGTCATTGAATCTTATATTGTGAAATAGTACACTAAGGTCAAGAAGTAAATGTGATGTTTATCACAATATAAAACGAAACGTATTGTTTAACATAAAAGGAGAGACGACTCATATGAAAATCGCAGTCATCGGATGTACACACGCAGGAACAGCAGCAGTCAAAGGATTACTCGCCAAGCACGACAATCTCGATATCACCGTTTACGAGCGGAACGATAACGTCAGCTTCCTCTCGTGTGGGATTGCGCTCCACGTTGGTGGTGTCGTCCAACGTGCGGAAGAGTTATTCTACTCGTCACCACGTGAACTTGAAGAACTCGGTGCGACGATGCGCATGAAACATGACGTCTTGTCGATCGACTCCGAAGCGAAGACGGTCCACGCTAAAAATCTTGAGACCGGGGAAGACGTGCATGACACGTATGACCGCTTGATTGTCACGACGGGTTCATGGCCAATCGTCCCAACGCTTCCGGGGATCGAAATGAATGGAATCGAGCTCTGTAAAAACTATGCGCATGCCCAACGCATCATCGAACGGGCGACAGACGCGACGAAGATTGCCGTCATCGGGGCTGGCTATATCGGAGTCGAACTCGTCGAGGCGTTCGAAGCATACGGAAAACATGTCACATTTATCGATAGTGCCGACCGCATCTTGAACAAATATCTCGATAAATCGTTCACAGATCCACTAGAAGTGGACATGACCAGTCGCGGGATCGATCTTGAACTCGGTCAGACGGTCGAGGCGTTCCGTGGAACAGAAGGGAACGTCACACACGTCGTGACGGACAAAGGTGAATTCGAAGCGGATCTCGTCATCCTCTGCGTCGGATTCCGTCCGAACACAGGACTGTTAGAAGGGCAAGTCGATATGCTTGGGAACGGCGCCATCATCGTCGACGAATATATGCGTACGAGCAACCCGGATATCTTTGCGGCAGGGGACAGCTGTGCCGTCTACTACAACCCGGCGCGTACACACGCCTATATCCCACTTGCGACGAACGCTGTTCGCATGGGGACGCTCGTCGCGGAGAACATGATGCAACCACGCGTCCGTTACCAAGGGACACAAGGAACGTCAGGACTTCGACTCTATGACTGGAATATCGCGTCGTCTGGTTTGACGGAAGAAGCGGCAGCACTCTTCGGACTCGAAGTGGAGAGTGTCGTCATTGAAGACGCCTATCGTCCGGAGTTCATGCCGACCGCAGAGAAAGTCGAATTCAAACTCGTCTATGAAAAAGAGACGCATCGCATTGTCGGTGGACAAGTGTTATCGAAAGCAGATTTGACGCAAGCGGTCAACACGCTCTCGCTAGCCATCCAAAACGAGATGACGATCGAAGAGCTCGCCTATGTCGACTTCTTCTTCCAACCACACTACAACAAGCCATGGCACTTCCTGAACAGCGGAGCGCTTGAAGCGATGAAAGACAAAGTGAATGCCTAACCAAAAAACGCGGAAGCTCATGGCTTCCGCGTTTTTATAGATAGCGTGGTTCATCTTTCATCAAATTGGCAAGAAGGATGTAGATGAGAAAGTTAGCCGGCAAAAAGACGAATAGCAGCCGAATACCGAGTGAAGAGATATTCACGTATTCAGCAATCCCGCCGCATACTCCAGCAATAGAGCGGTCCGTCGCCGACTTTCGAAGTGTACGTTGCATAGCAAAGCTCCTTATGAGTTGATATGTAAATTTTACCATATGAGTGTATGAAAAAGCGCACCAATTCAATTGGCGCGCTTTTGATTTATTTTAGAATGTCGACGAGTTCATCGAGCACTTGGTTGGCAGACAAGACGCCACCAGACGTGTTCCAAATGTCATCACTGACTTCTGTCACTTCCCCTGCTTTGACAGCATCGAGGTCTTTCCACAACTGATTCGATTGCCATTCTTCGGCTGTCTTCGACCCGTCTGCTCCACCATATGTGAAGTAGACGATGTGGTCGCCCGCCATCTCTGGGATTCGTTCCATCGCGACTGGCTCAGCGAATTCCGCTTTATCTTGTGACGCTGGACGTTTGATGCCGACATCATTAAGGATGACGCCGGAGAAGCTGTCATTGAAGTAGATGCGTGACTCGCCAGGAAGGAAGCGGACGACCGAGAGTTCTTTATTCACGGCGTCTCCGAGTTCTGCTTTCGTATCTTCGACGTGCTGTTCGTAGTCGGCCAACGCTTGATTGCCTTCCTCTTCTAGGTTGAGTGCGTTCGCATAAAGGGCGAAGTTTTCTTGCCAATCACCTTTCAAAGTCTCTGACATGACCGTCGGTGCGATTGCGTTCAATTTGTCGTAAATGTTCTCTTGACGAAGTTTCGTCCCAATGATGAGATCTGGCTTGAGTTTCGCGATGGCCTCTAAGTTGACTTCACTTTCTGTCCCGACTTCTGTGACGTCTGTCATCTCGGACTCAATGTGCGGGTACCACGGGTCGCCGTTCCATGATTTGACTGCTCCGACTGGTTTGACGCCGAGGGCGAGAAGGGCTTCTGTCCCTTCGTTCGTCAAGACGACGACGCGTTCCGGGTTTTCAGGTACGTCCGCCGTTCCCATCGCGTGCTCAATCGAGCGAGTCGCTGTTTCTGAACTTGTATCGTTCTCTGTATCGTCAGACCCACCGCAAGCAGCGAGGACGACGGTTAAGCAAAGCGTAAGTAACGCGAGCATCCATTTTTTCATTACAATTCTCCTCTATGTAGGTGATTTTCCTTCCTGACTATATGTGATAATGATTCTCACTGTCAACCCCTTTTTATGGAACGCAATATTTGCTATGGTAGGAAAGGAAAGAAGTGAGGACATGAAAAAACCTTGGATCAAATTACTTTTCTTGATCATCTGTTTACCTATCTTAAGTTATATTTCATTGCGCGTTGGTGTGATTGCGGTCAGTCATGAAGATGTGATGACGTTCCAAGCGGACGGGTCATCACAAGCGATGATTGCCTTGGCAGACAACCGTATCCCACGGACGGTCGTCGCGCTACTCGTCGGTAGTGTCCTGGGTCTCGCCGGGCTCATTTTTCAACTCGTGACCCGTAACCCGCTCGCATCTCCTGATATTTTGGCGGTGAATGCCGGAGCGAGTCTGGCCATCGTGCTCGTAACGCTTTTTGGGTTCAGTAGTATCGCCTCGTTCACGACAGCCTCGCTCATCGGAGCGTTTATTGCCGGTGTGATTGTCTATCTACTGAGTGCGAACGGAGGGAACGTCATGTATATGACGCTTGCCGGGGCGTCGCTTGCCGCTCTATTCAGCTCATTTACCCAGTCAATCATCGCGTATGAGGAAGGCGCGCTTGATGAGGTACTGTTCTGGCTAACCGGATCGGTCGCGGGACGCTCGCTCACGCTCGTCGAGACGTTGTTGCCATGGATGGCGGCGGCGGTCATTCTCGTTCTCTTGCTCAGTAAAGAGTTAGAGACATTATCGCTCGGAGACCAGGTCGCCCGTTCACTTGGACAAAATGTCGGCATCATCAAGTTCGTCGCGGTGACGCTCGCCGTCGTGCTCTCCGCATTCGGGGTGGCACTTGCCGGACCAATCGCATTTGTTGGTCTGCTCGCTCCGCATTTGGCGAAATATCTGTTCGGGACGGCATTTTTCGCTCGTCTCGCCGGAAGTGCTCTCATCGGTAGCGTCCTATTGCTTGCGGCGGATATTCTGGGACGCGTTATCCTGTTCCCACGCGAAGTGACCGTTGGGGTCGTACTCGCCGTCATCGGTGGGGCATTCTTCATCTATCTCGTCAGTGTCAGACAAGGAGTCTTTAAATCATGAAAACATATCGCTTTCGAAAAGGTCCTGTCTCGTTCACGCTCCGGAAGCGTGAAATCGAGTTGGCGCTTCTACTTGTCGTTGGATTGCTCGTGTCGATTTATTTCGGGCTCGCCATCGGTGACACATTCCTTAGTCCCGCCTCACTCGCTGCCCTGTTCATCGGAGCAGGGGATGCATTCGAGCAGCTCGTCGTCTTCGAGTTTCGGATGCCACGTGTGTTGATGGCAATCACTGCCGGCGCAAGTCTCGCCGTCAGCGGTCACTTGTTACAACTGACAATCAAAAACGAACTGGCATCCCCGGAGATTTTCGGGATTGTCGGAGGTGCAGGGGTTGCGACGGCTACGTTCTTCACGGTTTTCTCCGATGAGCGAACGAATCAGCTGTCAGTGCCGCTCGCCTATATCCCAATCGCTTCGTTCCTTGGGGCGATTGTTGTCGGGATGTTCCTCTTCTATTTGTTGAAACGTGGAGTCCCGCCTGTCCGGCTAGCACTTGTTGGGATCGGAATCAGCATCTTCTCGCAAGGGATCGTTCAGTTCATGATGCTCGCCTCGAACGTTTACCGAAAGAACGATATCCAACAATGGCTCACCGGTACCGTCTACGCCGCGACGTGGAATCAATTGAAGATTATGGTGCCGTTCGTCCTTCTCTTTTTGCTGGCAGCCTTCTTGATTGAACGTCATGTTCGTCCGCTCCATATCAGTGAAGCGACAGCGACGAGCATCGGCGTACCGGTACGCGGGATTCAGCGTGGGACGTTGTTGCTTTCCTGTTTACTCGCCGGCATTGGTGTCGCCTTTGTCGGTGCAATCGGTTTTGTTGGGTTGATGGCACCTCATATCGCTCGACAAGGGTTGAAGCTCCCTTACATTTGGGCGACGCTGCTTGTCGGGGCGACGATTGTCGTGTTGGCGGACGTACTCGCTCGGACGATTTTTTATCCGTATGAACTACGGACCGGCGTGATGACAGCCGTCATCGGAGCACCGTATTTCTTCTACTTACTTCGACGGATGATGAAAGGAAGCATGAGATGAACACATTTGATTTGAACCACGTAACCATCGGATATGAACAGAAGACGGTGCTCGATCAATTATCATTCTCCATCCCACATGGGAAAATCACCGTCCTTCTCGGCGCGAACGGCTGCGGGAAGTCGACGCTCCTCTCGACGCTTGCGAGACAGCGAGATGCACTTGGCGGGGAGATCGCATTTCGGAACAAACCGCTCGATTCGTATCGAGCGAAAGAGGCGGCTCGACTCATGGCCTTCATGCCACAAGTGAACGTGGCACCAGATGGATTGACCGTCGAACAACTCGTCCGATTTGGGCGTTATCCGTACCAGACGTTCTTCAAACGATATTCGGAAGACGATGAACGGGCCGTCGAGCGGGCACTCGCCTTCACCGATACGGTATCGCTCCGTGACACGCTCGTCAGCAACCTTTCCGGAGGACAAAAGCAACGGGTATGGATCGCGTTGGCACTCGCCCAAGAGTCGGAGACGATCCTGCTCGATGAACCGACGACATACTTGGACATGTCGCACCAAATCGAGATTTTAGATTTGATGTATCGATTGAATCGATTGGAAGGAAAGACGATCATCATGGTACTTCACGACCTTCACTTGGCCTGTCGCTATGCCGATCATGTCATCGCATTAGCTGGCGGTAACGTGTATCGCGAAGGCAGTCCGAACGATGTCGTCGATGAGACGTTCATGAAAGACGTATTCGGTCTCAAAGTCGTGGTGACCGAGGATCCGCTATACGGGACACCGCTCTGTGTACCGTATTCACACTATGAGTTGAATGAAAAACGACCGACCTGAACCTAGTCTGCGGACTAGGTTTTTTTACGGAAAAGCAGGGAAAAAGAGTAGGATAAGTGCGCGTCATGTTTTCTACCTAAAAGGAGGAATTTTTCATAGCTAAAAAGGAAAAACAACCGTATCACATCGTCACGTTCACGTTCCCATAAGAATCGATTTTAGACGGGCTTGCAGCAGAGTTCGGAGGAACGGTCACGCGGACAGACGAGGAGCTGTGAATCATGAAACTCGGGATTTTAGGTGCCGGGAAAGTCGGACGCACGCTCGGGGAGCAGTTCGAACGAGCAGGCTATGAGGTGCTGTACCGGACACGGACGGAGCGAGAAGGGACATTGACGCTACAAGAGGTCGCCTCGACGAGCGACCGGACGGGGTGTCGGGTGCGGAATATTTGCAACGACTCATTCCTGATACGAAAGTTGTGAAGGCGTTCAATCAGACAGGGGTCGAGAATTTAGGCGATCCGGATGGCTCCGTCATGTTCGTCGCGGGTGAAGATGAGGAAGCGGTGCGGCTTGTCGTCGAACTATCGAACAAGATCGGCTTCGATACGCATCCGCTCCACGGGCTGAAACTTGCTCGTGAGCTCGAAGGGTTGGCGTGGCTCTGGATTCATCATGCAGTGAAAGAGCGAAAATCACGGGACTTCGCCTTCTACTTAACAGAACGTTGAAAGACGATCGGGGCGAGATGACCCGATCGTCTTTTTTGATTAGAATCCTGTATAGCGATCAGAACGTGTTTGAAGCAGCTTAATCGTCTCGCGCTCAATCTGCTCAACTTCACGTTGTTGCCAACCCGGCATGAGAAATGCATCAACGAGTGCCCAAATGCCTGTGATGAATGCACCGAGACCGAGCGTCAAGACGACGAGTAGGACCATGGCGATTCCTGAACCGATTTTTTTGAAATAGAAACGATGCGCACCAAATGCACCGAGGAAAAACCAAAGCAAGTAGGCGACGAGCAAGCTACGTTTTCGTTTTTCGACTTCGCTGTTCACGAGTAACATTTCTTCTGTCGTCAAATCCATACGCGAATCATACATAGAACTCCAACTCCTTATCCATAATTGTTATAATGAGTTCGCACTCAAGTATATCGGAAAATGGATTTGTTTCCATGATTTCCTAAAAAGAAAAGAGGTTCTTTATGCTTTTTCCGATTTTGACGTTTATCGTCGCATTTGTTCACGTCGTTGGTGGGGCGGTTGCCCTTTATCAATATCCGCAATATAAACGTATGGCAATCAGTGCCATCGTACTCGGGTTCGTCTACGGTGGATTGACCGTGGCGGTGATTGGATTATGAAGTGGGGGTCAAACGGATCACTTCGTTCGCGTCTTCAAATGCAGAGCGGCTATCAGTTGGGGACATACTTATTTTTAGGTCTCATCATTTTTGATTTACTCTTAGGCGACGTTCCAAGAATCTCGTTTGCGATGTATGCCTTGTTCTTTTACTTTTGGCAGCGTGAACGCGTAGAGAAAGAAGAGAAGGGGGTGGCGGAGAAGATGAAGCGGAAGTCGGATGGGTGGACGATCACACTTGTCGTCTTGCTTTGTTTAGTAGGCTATGTGGTCTCCCTTGCCCTACAATATCCATCTGTTTCGTTGCTCGAGCTGAGCATCTATGGCTTCTCGACAATTTTCTGCATCCGGGCGTTGACCTTGATCTATGCGATGTACCAACAGCAGCTCGACTAAAACCCATCCTTCCACTGAGAAAGGATGGGTTTGATTTAGGACGCGGCTCGTCGCAGGACGAGCTTTTCTTTTACATAGATGCCGCTATAGACGAGGAAACAGCCGAAGCTGACCAACAGTCCGATGTAGACGCTCATCATGAACGGGGTGAGAAGCGACCCAATCAAAATCGTCGAACGTGATAAGAAGTCGGCACCGGCGAACGAGGTCCCGGCAAACGCAGAGTACGCACCACGGCGGTCTTCTGGCATCATGTTCGCCTTCTCCGTGTTCAATACCGGTGAGTACAACAATTCGCCGAATGTTGCGATGAGCATGAAACCGAGAAGGAGCATCATCGAATTCGCACTCGTGATGACGGCGTACCCGATCGTGTATAGCACGAGCCCACCGAGAAGTGTGTGCTTGTTTGAGAAACGTGAGGCGAGACGTTGGATGAAGAACGTCAACGCGACGACGATGAGCGTGTTCTCGATTTGAATGAGACTCATCATCCGCACCCCGTTGATTGTCCATGATTCAATCGAGAGCGGTTCGAATGAATCGGCGAGCCGGACCGCGACATAACTACCCATTGAGAACTCAGCAGCGAGGATACACATCGAGCCGAAGACGACTTTGACGAACGGGCGGTCACGCCAGGCGATTTGATAACTTTGGAACACGTCGACGAAGACGAGGCGAAGCTTTTGAGAGGTCCACGTCCGTTTCGTGTCCTCGAGGAAGATTGCGTACGCGATCGGCAACATGCTCGACGTGAACGTCAAAATCCAAAATAGTAACAATTGATTGCTGACATAGAGCCAGCCCCCGAGTGCCGTCCCAATCGTAATGGATAAGTTGATCAACCAGTAATCGAGCGCGTACACGGCTTTTCGGTTCTCAGGCGTTGTCGCATCGATGATGATGGCGCTCATCGCAGGCCGCCCGAGGTTGTTCGTGACCGTGAAAATCGTATAGGCGATCATGAAAATGATCATCTGGTCGAACTGAAGACTGAGCGTCATGACGAGAAACATCGAAGCGGTGAGACTTGCCGTCAACACGAGAAGTCGCTTCCGTGAGAATTTATCAGCAAGGTATCCCCCGATTAACCCGATCGCGTATCCGAGACAGACGAGCGAGATTAAGAAGACGCCCGCGATCCATTCATTGAACGCTTTGACAAAGAGAAGTGCCATGAACGGCATGATGGCGAATGAGACCGAACGGTTGAAAAATGATGTCACGAGTCGAACTTTTATTGGTTTAGGTATATCTTTCCATTTCATCTTGTCACCTTCCATTCTGTACCTGTATGATAAACAAGACAACGGATTTGAAAAATGGACGACATGGAGAAATGATGTCCACTTTTAAGGGGGATGTGACGTGGATGCGTATTTATTTCGATTGTGGAAAGAGTGTCGGGACGGAGCGTACACGATTTCCGATATGGCGGAAGCCATTCATTTAAGCCCGAAACAGACGAAGCGTCATTTGGCACGGTGGCAAGAAGAAGGGTGGCTCACGTATACGAGCGGACGCGGACGGGGGAATTTGACGCGTCTCGAATGGTTGCGTCACGTCGAGCGTGATTTAGCTAAACAGTTGCTCGAACGCATGGAGAAAGAGTCAGTCGAGGCAGTGACGAATCAACTGGAGTGGGACTGGTCGCCTGCGCAGGCAGGTCGGTTCATGCGCCAGCTCGAGAAGAAGTTCGGTTACGTCCAGACGTCGAGCGATGCGCTCATCATCCCGCGCCGTCGCCACTTTTTGACGACACATCCGCTCGAGGCGGCTGACATCCACAGTGCCCACCTCGTCCAGAACGTCTTCAATCGTCTGTTCATGATTGACGCGTCTGGTGAGGTCACAGGGGAGCTTGCGCATCACTATGAATGGCAGGGGAATACGCTCGTATTGTTTCTTCGGAAAGGGGTCCGATTCCATGACGGGTCGCTCATGACGAGTAAAGATGTGACGAAAAGTTTACGCACACTCGTTCAGTCGGATGCGTATCGGTATATGTATCGGCACGTCCGGCATATCGCATCGAACGGCACGTATCGCGTCGACGTCACGCTCGACCGGCGTCGGAATTCGTACATCCCGAAACTGTCGATGATTCATACGAGTATCGCTAAAGGAAGTGTCGGGACGGGGCCGTTTCAATTGGATCGCCATGACAAGGAGAAGACGGTTCTTCTCGCCTTCGAGAATTATTTTGGGGTGCGGGCGCTCCTGGACCGGGTCGAGTTCATTAAAGTGCCGGACGGATACGATCCGACGTATCGCATCTCATCAAGAGATTCCAAAGAAACCGGACACATCTCGACACCGTCCGGGTTCGGGCTTGTCATCTTGAACAGTCATCCGAATAGTGTGTTCGCGAATGAAGAGGCGCGGCATTATATGCATCGCTTGATTGCGGAGATTCGACCGGAGATTGGGACGTTGAATGAGCGAAGAACACCGAACGACCGAGGGTTTCTCGGTTCGATGAGCGAGACGTATCGCATTCCAAAAGGAACACCTGTCCCGTTCGACCGACCGATTCGCATCAAACAGACGGACTTCACGAACGATACGACCGACTGGATTGCCGAGATGTTGACACGTCATGGGATTGCCTATGAGTTCGTGCCCATCAGCTTCAAAGATTCGATTCATGACAAGACGTATTATGAATACGTCGATTTGGTCGTTCACGGGGAAGTGTTCGAGCGGAACATCACGCTCGGGTTTGAACAGTTCATGACGAATGAGTACTCGCCCCCACATAAAGTATTCCCTTATATAGAAGGGATGGCGGAGCGGGTCGGGCAATATGATGACCTGCCGTTTGAGGACTGGTTGCCGCTGCACCGAGAGATCGAGCGCGAGTTAAAAGAGAAGTCGTACTTTATCCCGCTCTATAACGAGGAGCGAACGATTCCGTTCCCGGTCGAGCTGAAGGACGTCTGTGTCGACTTGTTCGGTTATTTTGATTTTGCGAAACTATGGATTCCATCATAAGGAGGGATATTGTGCGTAAAAAATTGCTGATCGGATTTATGGTCTTTTTTGTAGGACTATTTTTGTTTGCGCTATGGGATGGTGTGTTTCTTAGCATGACAATTGTGGGTCTAGGATTCACCATCTATGGTTATCGACACGAAGAGATTGAGAAGCTTGAGGAAAAGGTGAGCAAAAGAATCATGAGACAAGTCGATGCGACACTCATGAACATCACGATTTACGGTTTGCTGGTCATTGGCGTGGTCATCAATTTCTTCTTGGATGAACCACAGATTCTACTGATTGATGCCATTTATGTATTATTAGGTGTGGTGTTCGGTTTGCGTGGACTGCTCATTCGGAGTGTCTATCAAGAAGAAATACAGGATCGATCGAAAGTTACAGCCATAAGAAAAACCCCGAGCTCGTAAGGCTCGGGGTTTCGTTATGCGGATTTGTCCGTGCCTTCTTTTTTGACTTTTCGGGCGAGTGCCAAGATTTGATACACTTTGAAAAAGTCGTAAGCGGCGACGGCGATGATAAAGTACGTCCAGAAGCTGAAGCCGTACTCTTGTACCGAGAAGTACGCGAGGACGGTGAACAACACACCGAACGATAGACTGAAGAGCATCATCACTTTTAATTGTCGCGGCATAACTGCCACCTCATTTCTACATTAAAAATAGTACGAGCATCACGAGCGCGTTGTTAAACGCGTGGATGGCGATCGGAACGATCAATCGTCTTGTCTTCGCATACGCGTAAGAGAACGCGAAACTCATCGCGATATACACGAGGAATCGATTATCTTGGTGGATGAGTGCGAATAAAATCGAACTGACACCAAAGGCAATCCAGAAACCGAAGCGCGCGTTCAAGTTCCCGAACAAAATATGACGGAAAAGAATCTCTTCGATGATTGGTCCAAGCAAGACGACCGGCAAAATCATAAGTGGAATGACTTCCACCATCTCGGCAATATTTTGTGTGTTCATCGACTCGACAAGGTCGCCAGTAATGGCCGTCTCAATCAAGTTCGCCACGATGACGAGCCCGTATTGCATCAAAATTCCGAGCCCGATCCATTTGACCGTGTCGTTCAAGTTCGACTGGATGCCTTGGGCTTTGTATTGTTTCAAGTCTGGCCAGATGAGCAAAATCGACAGAACAATCGTCACACCGAATCCGATGGCGAGCCAGAGCCCGACGAACGTTTCCGTCAACCATTCCGGTCGTACTTCCCTAATGACGAGCGGGAACAGTTGGACGAACGCATATAGTAAAATCGGGGTGAGGTGCCGGAGGCGAATGTTAGGCGCCATCGAAAAACGGGTATTTATCGATTGGTTTGAGTTTAGTGTAGCCAATTCAACACGTCCTTAATCATAAGAGTGAACCTACCTTTTTCTCATTGTAACAAATAAGTTCTCTTGACCGCGAGTAAGAGCATTTTTTAATGTATCCCACTTGATTTTTTTATCGACACATACTACACTAATCAGTGTTAGCACTCCTTTTAACTGAGTGCTAAAACCTTACGATACACATTACATCATTCATATTCGGAGGAGGGTTTTTCCATGTTAAAACCACTAGGCGATCGTGTCATCATCGAAGTCGTGGAGAAAGAAGAAAAGACGATCGGGGGCATCGTGCTTCCTGATACGGCGAAAGAAAAGCCGCAACAAGGGAAAGTCGTCGCAGTCGGTACAGGCCGCGTGACGGACGAAGGCAAGCGCATCGATCTCGACGTGAAAGAAAATGATTTGGTCATCTACTCGAAGTATGCAGGTACCGAAGTGAAGCATGATGGAAAAGAATACTTAATCGTTCGCGAGAGCGATATTCTCGCAATCGTAGGCTAAGCACCATTATTCAAAAACTTTTTTTAGGGGGAAATGAACGATGGCAAAAGATATTAAATTCTCAGAAGATGCACGTCATGCGATGCTTCGCGGCGTCGACGCACTCGCTGACGCAGTCAAAGTAACGATTGGACCAAAAGGACGCAACGTTGTCCTCGAGAAGAAATTCGGTTCACCACTCATCACAAACGATGGCGTGACAATCGCGAAAGAAATCGAACTCGAAGACCGCTTCGAAAACATGGGCGCGAAACTTGTTGCGGAAGTCGCGTCGAAGACGAACGAAGTCGCAGGGGACGGTACGACAACAGCGACAGTCCTCGCACAAGCGATGATTCGTGAAGGGCTCAAGAACGTCACAGCGGGCGCGAACCCGATGATTCTTCGTAAAGGAATCGACAAAGCGGTCACACGCGCACTTGAAGAGTTGAAAGCCATCTCGAAACCAATCGAGTCAAAAGAAGCGATCGCACAAGTCGCGGCCATCTCGGCAGCAGACGAAGAAGTCGGCGAATTGATCGCAGAAGCGATGGAGCGCGTCGGGAACGACGGTGTCATCACAATCGAAGAATCACGCGGCTTCACGACTGAACTCGACGTCGTTGAAGGAATGCAGTTCGACCGTGGATACTTGTCACCATACATGATCTCAGACTCTGACAAGATGGAAGCGTCACTCGACAACCCGTACATCTTGATCACAGACAAGAAGATCTCGAACATTCAAGAAATCATCCCAGTACTCGAGCAAGTCGTGCAACAAGGGAAGCCGATCTTGATCGTCGCAGAAGATATCGAAGGCGATGCCCTCGCGACACTCGTCTTGAACAAACTTCGTGGTACGTTCAACGCGGTAGCCGTCAAAGCACCAGGATTCGGTGACCGTCGTAAAGCGATGCTTGAAGACCTCGCGACACTCACAGGTGGTCAAGTCATCACAGAAGACCTCGGTCTCGATCTCAAATCAGCATCACTCGACATGCTCGGTCGTGCATCGAAAGTCGTCGTCACAAAAGACACAACGACTGTCGTCGAAGGTGCAGGGAACGAAGACGCGATTAAAGCCCGCGTTCAAACGATCCGTAACCAAATCGAAGAGACAACGTCTGACTTCGACCGTGAAAAACTCCAAGAGCGTCTCGCGAAACTCGCAGGTGGCGTAGCCGTTGTTAAAGTCGGTGCAGCTACGGAGACAGAGCTCAAAGAGCGTAAACTCCGCATCGAAGACGCACTCAACGCGACACGTGCAGCAGTTGAAGAAGGAATCGTTGCGGGTGGTGGTACATCACTCATCAATGTCATCCCAGCCGTTCGTGCGTTGCTTGCAGAAGTGACAGCGGATGAAGCGACTGGTGTGAAACTCGTCCTTCGTGCACTCGAAGCACCGGTCCGTCAAATCGCGGAAAACGCGGGTGAAGAAGGTTCGGTCATCGTCGAGAAGCTCAAGAACGAGTCAGTCGGTGTCGGCTACAACGCGGCAACTGGCGAATATGTCGACATGATCGCACACGGGATCGTCGACCCAGCGAAAGTGACGCGTTCAGCACTCCAAAACGCAGCATCTGTCTCAGCGATGTTCCTCACAACGGAGGCCGTCATTGCAGACAAGCCAGAAAAAGACGGCCCTGCAATGCCTGACATGGGCGGCATGGGTGGAATGGGCGGCATGATGTAAGTTTATAATTGACGTTGAACCTGTGAAAATGGGTTCAGCGTTTTTTTTGGAGCAAATTAACTATAGATGGAGGAATATCAGAAATGCCTTTATCAAAAATATGGTAAAATTTCTGATAAAGGCATTTCTAGTTATCAGTATTTCAATTAAGTAAAATTAATAGAACAAATTTTTTAATACATTTATTTTTTTGAAATTCAAAGGGAGTAAGCACATGTTTAATACTGAGAAAGAATTAGTAGATAGTTTTGTATTGCATGAAAGTAAAAAGAAGAATACTAAGATTTTTGTAGAATTAGAAACAAATTATGGACGTCCAGATATTGTAGTAGTTAAATATCATCCACATATAATAGAAAAGCGAATCGAAAAAAAATATGATAGTCCATTTTCAAGAATTCATAGTTACGCTTTAACTTTTTTGTATAATAAGAGATGGATACGAACGGAAAAACTTAGAGATTTTTTGAATGTTAGTGATAATCAAATATCTAAAATTGTAATTAATTTAGAAAGTAGAGGGTTAATTGAAAAAAGAAGTCATTTAATTAAGATAAAAAAGAATGAGGATATTTTAGCTGTAAAGAGTATTAAGTGTGTCGAAGCAAAGTTAACGAACTGGAAGTATGTTATTGAACAAGCGGAAAGACATCTATGGTTTACCAATGAATCATTAGTATTACTTCCTACATTATCTGAAGATATTTTGTTTAAATGCGAAGAGTTATGTAAAAAAACGGGGGTAAATTTGATTGTTTCTGGTAACAAGGAAGTAACTACAAAAGTATACACTAATAACAAAAAACTAATTAATACCCCTCTGCTATGGGAAATTAACGAACGACTTATAAAGGAGTTAGAAAAATGAATGAGGCGATATTGCGACAGAAAATCTTATCTGAGTTTGAAGGAATAAATCTTTTGGAAAAAATAGGAGAAGGGGGTCAAAAAATAGTTTTTAAATTTGAAAATGGAAATTCTTTTCATGTTATGAAGTTAATAAAAATTAATGAAGCTAATTCCTTACTTCGAGCCAATAGAGAGTTAGATATAGCAGAGACTCTAAAATCTTCTTACTTTCCTGAAGTATATGATCATGGTGAAATTGAGATTGGGGCAGATAGTTACTTGTATGTAATTGAAGAGTTTGTTGAAGGAGAAAGCTTAAGAAATTACATATTAAAACAGGATTATGAGTTTAAAGATGTTTTAAATATAGGCATCAATCTATTGAACGCACTTGAATTAGTTCATTCTAAAAAATTGGTTCATCGTGATATTAAGCCTGAGAATATAATTATACATAATAATAAAATTACTTTACTAGATTTTGGTATTGCTAGGGATTTAACTAAAGAGTCTCTCACCGCAGACGTTGCTTTTTGGGGGCCAATGACAATAGGATATGCTGCGCCAGAACAAATATTGAATCAAAAAAAAATAATTTGTGATAGAACTGATGTTTTTTCATGGGGAGTGTTAATGTGGGAGTTAAGTACAGGTACTCATCCGTTTCGAAAAGATGGTATGTCCAATATGGAAGTCATTGAAAATACTTTGAAATTGAAAGTTCCTAAATTAGAAACTCCAAATGAGGCATTTAATAATTTAGTTTTTAGAAGCATGAATAAAGAATTACATCGTAGACCAATAAGCGTCACCAAAATAATTGAAAAACTGAATTGAATAGAGAGGATGAGTGAAATGACGTTTTATCTACAACAAGGATATGGGATGATGAAATTAAATGAAGAATTTGCAGACAAGTCCGATGATATAGCTTTTATTTTGTCTCCGAGGTCACTTCAAAGACAGTCATCGATAGTTAAGATTGCACAACATGGTTCTAAATTACAGCGAAAAGATAAAAAAATATTATTTGATCCACAATTTTATGAACCAAAAACTAATATGGATAAAATCTTAAAGTTTCCCTATTTTGATGGCCTAAATTACTCTACTCTTGAATTTGATAAACAAACAGCTCAGATTTTTGGTGAGAATGTTATTAAATATCAACATGAACATCTTAGTGTAGATGAATATATTATTCCTGGGATGTATACAAATAGTATTACTGAAGAGTGGTTTGATGCTCATGAAAATATGATGAAGGGTGGTATGGCATACCCTGAAGAAAAAGTTACATATCAAACCTTAGCAATAGGTCCCGATGTAGTAAAAAATGAAAAACAATTCAGTGAATTAATTAATAGATGTGTACAATATCCAGTTGATGGTTATTATATAGTTTTAAAAAGTCCTGATAGCTATTTGATAAAAAACGAAAGTTATTTATACAGTCTCCTCGACGCTTTGATAAGCTTAAATATCGCAGGAAAAAAAGTTATTATGGGATATTCCAATCAACAAAGTTTAATTTTTGGTGGAGTTGGAGTATCGGGCATTGCAACGGGGAATTATAGAAATGTTAGATCTTTTGATCCTAGTATTTTCTTTGAAAGCGATGAAGATGAATTTAAAAGAAAGGGAACATGGTATTTTGATGGAAATACTTTAGGAGAATACAATCAACAACAATTAAGCTTGGCATTTAAAAGAAATTTAAAAGACTTTTTCGGTCCTGTTACTGAATATAGTCGTTCTTTACTTGAAAGTCCTGATCCAGCCAATATACCATGGACGGAAAAATTAGCTTTTAATCATTATTTACATGTGATGAATGAGAAATGGAAGATACTTAAAAGCTCACACCCGAGTCAAAGAATAGACTCTGTAATTTCTATGTTAGAGAGTTCAAAATCTATTAATGAAGAACTGGTAGAAAAACGATTCAGATTAGGTAATAAAGGTTTTGATATAGAGATTTTTGAGTCAACTATTAGTGCGTTAGATGCGATAAAGCATGATCGTCAAGATGATATAGAAGATCTTAAAGACTTATAAAATTTATCAAGTGGTGTCGCTTTTCAAGTCGGAGCGACACCATTTTTCTATTAATCTGTCTGTTTCCGGTTATACATCACAATACTTCCGACGAACATAACGAGCGCCCAAGCAGACAGAATCACAAGTTCCACCCATGCAGACGAACATAACGAGCGCCCAAGCAGACAGAATCACAAGTTCCACCCATGCAGAGCCGAGTCCAGCGCTCGCTTCGATTTGATGCGCGAGGTCGATCAAGACGATGTTCGGTAAGTAATCGAGCAGACCGATGATGGAGAATCGATCCTCGTACACCAACAACATCGGTGAGAACGAAAAGAAGAAAAACGCCGGTATGACGATGAGCGAGGCTTCCATGACCGTCTTCGTCATCAATCTGAGAATTGTCCCAATCTCGATATAAAAGAACGTCGAGACGATCAATGCGAGTAAGATGACGAGCAGTTTCGCCGGGTTGTATCCCATGATGAAGGCGCAAGCTGCAATCAAAACGAGTGTCGTTACGAACGTGAGTGCACTCTTCCCGAGCAAGATGTCGAGCGTGCTCGCCGGCGACAACATCAACCCGCGGAGCGTGTTCTTTTCTTTCCCTTCGGCGATCAAGGCACACTGGACGAACGTCGCGACGAGATTGAACGTGATGTTGATGACGAAGTACGTCACGTCGATACTTTCTCCGCCAATCTGTGAATAGAAGACGGCGAATAACAGTAGCATAATTAACGTCAAGGAGACGAATACGTTATGCGACAAATCTTCATAGTCTTCCTGTGAAATGACGAATGCCCGTTTCATTGAAAATATTATGATATTTTTCTCCATGTCACTTCAAAAAAGATATTTTAAAGTGTTGGTCACATCTTTTCTTCGTTTTAATTCAACCGCCCCCTATAACACTCCACATAAATCTACCTTTAAAATCTCTATCTCAGAAGTAAACTTCTCATTTGAACCCTATCCGTTATTTTATCTACCTATTATTAGGAAATCCGTTATAGTGGATGCAATGATTGAACAACGGGGAAGGATGAGACAAAGATGAACCAGTACTATTTAACAGAATGGCGAGCGTTAACGAAAGCAACGGACGTGACACTCCATCTATATACCGTACCGCTCAAAGATCCATCATCACGAAATACGCAGGGTGGGAAGTTGATTTTTCACTTGAATAAATTGAACAATTTTCAACCGATGGTGTTTTTCGATCAGTACATTGCTTCATTTGAGGAAATCAAACACTGGGGAGACGAGACGTTTCTTCAATATGAGGCGCGTCCGATCAGTCCATCACGGAATGTCGAGCGAACATTACTTGAACGTCTGTTGAAAAAACAGTTAGAGCGATTGGCTCATCCAAATTACATGATGAACCGTGGAAAGTTCCGCTCGAAACAGGCGCATCCAAAGTCTACAAGTGGGCTGCTCATTTATCCGGCATTAGATCTCAATGTGAATGTATCTGAGACGGCTGAAATTGTATTCGGATTCGATTTGACTCATCAATTTGAATACCGTGAAAACTTATTGCAGCAGATTAAGCGTGATCCGAAATCCGTATCTGCAGGGATGCGCGTCATCGATTCGACTCACCCGAAATCGTATGAGTACGAATTTGTAGAGGTCGCACCATACCGAGCGAATGAAGTGAGCCCGATTATGAAATGTTCGATCATTGATTATTTCGCAAAGAAAGACCCGAAACGAGTCATCGCACCCGACGCGCTCGTTGTACACGTAAAAGATCGAAACAATCACATTCTTCCATACTTACCTGAACAGCTTAAACAGAGTTGTTCATTTGAAACGATTCCAGCTAGACATCTCGGTGCAATCAGTCGCATCATCAAATTGTCGCCTGACGCGCGCATGTCGAAACTGATGCCGGAAGCACTCGATTTGATTGGTCGACTGCCTATGCTTCAGTTTGAACGACAAGATGTACGGCCGGCTCGTCTCGGCTACTCGATTCAAACGTTACCTTCGCCACGACTTCGATTTGGAAAGGGGAAAACCACCAGTTATGCAAAGACCGGTCTAAATCAAGGCGGTGTATTTGAAACGGGAGAGGCGACCGTCAGTTTCTTTGTCGACCCGAAACTGCGAGACAATCACAAGCGGCAACAAGTGCTCGAATTTATCAAAAAACTTCAGACCACCTCTGAACGCTTCGGCGTGACACTCAACGTCTCGAACAAACCTAGAGGACTGAGCCAAAAGCTCTCTATCGATTTGTTGCAGGCAGAGGATGTTTCGTACCAATTGAACGATGTCCCGCAACACTTTGAAGGTGTCGTCATCGTTATCGCCGAAGAAGTATCACTCCAGCATTCGTATCAAGCGATCAAACGACAATTCGGTGGGAAACACGATGTCGTGACGCAATGTGTCGAGTTGCATGACCGCGTGTTAAGTTCCGAGGATACACTATACAACATCCTACTCGGTATTTACGTGAAGGCAGGTCTCCAGCCTTGGATTCTTGGTGAACCGCTCCACTCGGATTGTTTTGTCGGGTTAGACGTAAGCCATGAGAATGGTAAACACGCAGCAGGCATCATTCAAATCATTGGGAAAGACGGGGCAATGATTAAGCAGAAATCGCTTTCGACAAGTGAAGCAGGGGAAAAAATCAGTGGTGAGACGATGCGGGAAATCGTCTATGACACACTTCATGCGTTTGAAAAACAATACGGTCATGCACCGAAGCATATCACGTTCCACCGGGATGGATTCGGTCGTGAAGATTTGGCGCTCATCGATTCGCTTCTTTCTCCGCGCGGAATTCAATTCGATTACGTAGAGATTTTAAAAAACGTCAATCGACGGATGGCGATTTACGAGAAAGAATGGAAGACCTCACAGGGGCTCAGCTATACAAAAGGACGTATGGGTTATCTACTTTCGACCAACCCTCACGTGCGTGTCGGGATGGCGAAACCACTCAAAGTCGTCCAACAGACAACGACCTTGCCGTTTGAAGCCGTTTTGACGGATGTCTATCGCTTATCGTTCATGCACGTCCACTCGCTATTGAAAACAAGACTGCCAATCACGACGCATTATGCAGATTTAAGTTCGACGTTCCATAACCGTGGCTTGCTCAATGCGAATACAGAACATGAAGAGGCATTGCCGTTTGTATAACATGTAAAGTTGAAAGTTGTCATATTGTTATTATCAGTATTTCTGTTTGTCGAATATTGGGTATCATATCATTGAACTGAGATTACACTAGGAGGTAGAGTGATGAGTGAAAAAGGAGAAATTGTTCAATCTGCAAAACAGCTTATGGGAGATGAACATGAGATGAATGACATCCCTTTTCAACAATACGAAATGATATTGAAGCATACTCCAGACGTCATAAATGCCGTTAGCAACATGGGAGGAGTTGGCTCAAAATCGCAAGATAAAGTGTACGGTACAATTGATAAAGCGATTGAGGTCTTTGCTGAGCAACTTAAAGAAGACAACCTATCGGATGAAAATAGAGACAAACTCAATGATCGTATTGAACGCATGGTAGATAAGTCATTTCAAAAAGATTCGGAGTTCAAGAAATGGATGGGAGCATCGATTGTAGCAGGAGTCAGTGGTGCCGCATTAGCATTAGCAAAAAATCCAGAAGTGAGAAAAACACTTACTAATTTGCTGACGAAAAAAGACTGAGCGTCTTAAGTCTGATTGGTGTACGAAGTATATATGAAAGGACGGAGCGACGATTCTATTCGTCGCTCTTTTCAGTTTCATTAAATTAGATGCATCCTAATTTGCACAAATGTTCATTTAGTCGTACATTTGTGCAAAGGGGTGTGACTGAATGTCAGAAGAACTGAAGAGGCTTTATGAAGTAGCGCATTTGTATTACGAACAGAATCAAACACAACATCAGATTGCAGAGACGCTCGATGTCAATCGGGCAACTATCAGTCGCATGTTGAAACGGATTCGGGAGTTAGGAATCGTGAAGTTTCAAATCGATTATGATCACTTTCAATCAATTGACGTGGCAGCCCAACTGAAAGAGCGGTTTGGTTTAAAACATGTCATCCTTGTACCTGAAAAGTCAGGACAACGCGAAGAGACGTTACAGCGTATGGGGGAAGCGTGCGCAACATACGTCGAGTCGATGGTGACTAAGGACGATGTGATCGGCTTTTCTTGGGGGACAGCACTCGCTTCCGTCGTGGAAGCACTGACACCGAAAGAGGAATATTCAACTATCCAATGTGTGCCACTCATCGGTGGACCGGACGGAAAACTCGAAAGTCGTTTCCATGCGAACACGTTAGCGTATGACGCCTCACGAAAATGGCGTGGACGTTCGAAACTAATCGATGTTCCTGCTATTTTACCGGATGCCGCCATCAAACAAGCATTGACGCAATCAACACATGCTCAAGAAGTCGTGGAGCTGTGGGGGCGGATGAACATCGCCCTCTTTGGGATCGGTTCGGCCCAACTGAATCAGGAATCCAACTGGTTGGCTTTCTATGGCCAAACGTTTACCGAAGAAATGAACGAACTCCAAATCATCGGAGATCTTTGCTCGCACTTTTATAATCAGAATGGAGAGACCGTGACCACTTCATTATCGGATCGAACAGTCCATATTGAACATCAACAACTCACAAAGGTGCCACTTAAAATCGGGGTTGCCTATGGAAGTGAGAAAGTCGAGGCGATTCGAGTCGCAGCCGAACATCAGTTACTTGATGTCATCGTGACAACCGATCGTACAGGCCAACAATTGTTACAGGGGGAATGAACGGATGGATGTAAAAGAGAAGTGTGCGGAAGCCGCGCTCCCTTGGATTGAGTCAGGGATGACAATCGGTCTTGGGGGTGGCAGTACGATTCAATACCTCATCAATAGGATTCATGCGAATGAACTGGACGTGACAATCGTGACGCCTTCGTTTGTGACACGACGCGCTTGTCTGGAAAAAGGGCTTCGGGTTGTCGAGACGGGGGATGTCTCACTGATCGACCTTGCCTTTGACGGGTGTGACCAAGTCGATACACGATACCATGCCTTGAAGAGTGGAGGCGGGATTCATACGGAAGAAAAACTCATTGCGACCATGGCGAAGCGATATGTATTGCTGGTGGATGACTCTAAATTTGTTGAACGATTGACGTTTGATCACCCGGTTGTCTTAGAGGTTCTTCCACAAGCATTCACTTATGTTAGCGAGAAAGTTCGAAGGTTCCCATGGGTGGAATCTCTACAAGTTCGTCAAAGTTTGAACAGTGATGGGGCCTTGGTGACGATTAACGGAAACCGATTACTCGACGTGGTCGTCCGTCCGTCTGAAGAATCGATTGAGGTGCACCACCAGTTATCTCAAGTACGTGGCGTGGTTGATACGTCCATGTTCACAGATGTCGTCACGCACGTCATCGTCGCATCGCATCATGATACAGTCGTCTATTCAACAGAAACGGGGGAAGTGAAATGAAGCAATGGGGAATCATTGGACCAGGTACGATTGCGACAGAATTCGCTCAAGCGCTCGCGCAATCAGAGGGGGTTGCCTACGGGGTGTGGGGACGAGACGTTGAAAAGTCCGAACAATTTGCGCAAAAATATGGGATAAAACAGGTCTACCAAACGTTAGATGAGATGTTGTCGTCACCTGACATCGACATCGTCTACGTGGCGACGCCTCATCACCTCCATTATTCGATGATGGAACAAGCCATCGTACATGGAAAGCATGTCCTTTGCGAAAAAGCTATCACACTAAACAGTGAAGAGCTCGGGAACATTCAACGTCTGGCTGATGATCAAGGAGTGGTTGTGCTCGAAGCGATGACGATTTATCATATGCCGCTCTTTGAAGAGTTGAGACGTCGTGTTCAGGCAGGTGCAATCGGACGGGTCAATATGATTCATGTGACGTTTGGCAGTTATAAAGAAGATGATCCGTCCAACCGATTCTTCAATCCGGAATTGGCTGGGGGTGCGATGCTCGATATTGGGACGTACGCCTTATCGTTCGCTCGAAGTTTCTTGGACGAAGAAGTAGTGGAAGTGTTGACGACAATGAAGCCATACAAGACCGGGGTCGATGAACAATCGAGTATGATTCTTCGTACGGATTCTGATCAAATGGTGAACATTACCCTTGCGATGCGTATGAAGTTACCGAAGCAAGGAGTAGTCGCCGGAGAAGAGGGGTACATTACCGTCAATGCGTTTCCTCGTGCGACGGAGGCAACCATAACGTACACGAAAGATGGCTCGGTTGAGACCGTTCAGCTCGGGGAGACGGAGCAGGCATTACGCTATGAAATCGACGCGATGCATCGTGTCATTTCTGGTGAATCTGACGAGACGCGACTTTATTCACGGGATGTCATGACGTGGATGGATCGGATCCGTCAACAATGGAAGGGGACTCATCATGAACAGAGGAATTGAACACATTGGCCTGACAGTGCCTTCTATTGAGGAGGCAACTACTTTCTTGAAGGATGCGTTCCACGCTGAGATTTGCTATGACGTGCAACGTCCAGAAGATGAACCGATGGAAGGGAAAGAGGCAGAGCAGCAACTAGACTTACCAGACGGACAACAAATCATCCATATGCGACTGCTTCAAATCAAATCAGGACCGTCTATCGAATTGTTTCAAGTCTCACGTGTAAATAGAACCGAACCGACAGGAATCTCATCGTACGGTTTACATCATTTCGCGATTTATGTGGATGATATGCAAGAGGCGGCTCAGCGCTTTGAACGTGCGGGTGGACAGTTGTTATCGAAACCACACCCGTTAGCCGGCGTCGAAGACAATGGAGATAACAAAGGCGTATACGGGAAGGCACCGTGGGGGTCACTCATCGAGCTAATTGCCTATCCGGATGGAATTGATTACCCTGCGTCGAGTGAACAGGAGCGTTGGACACCGGCGGAACATAAATGAGTGTATACGAAAAGAATCGCCCTTTCTCAGGCGATTCTTTTTTCAGTCCGTCTGTTTCCGGTTATACATCACGACGCTACCGACGAATGCAGCAAGCGCCCAAGCAGTTAGCAACCCTAGCTCTAGTCCGACGGTACCGAAGTTCGCACCGTCTTCCACTTGATGAGCCACATCAATCAAAAGCACGTTCGGTAAATACTCAAGCACTCCGATGATAGCGAAACGGTCTTGTAGTGGCAACAACATCGGTGAGAACGAGAAGAAAAAGAACGGCAACATGACAATCAATGAAGCTTCCATGACCGTCTTCGACATCAAGCCGAACATCGTTCCGATCCCGATATAAAAGAATGTCGAGACGATGAGCGCGAGAGCGATCACAGCCAGATTTTGTGGAGCATAATCCATCAAAAATGACGAGGCTACGATGAGGATCATCGTCGTCACGAATGTGAGAGCGCTCTTTCCGAGCAAGATGTCGAGCGTGCTCGCTGGGGACAACATGAGCCCGCGAAGCGTGTTCTTCTCTTTCTCTTCGGCAATCAATGCACACTGCACAAAGATCGCGACGAGGCTGAAGGTGATGTTGATGACGAAGTACGTGATATCGACGCCAACGTCACCGATTCGCGAATAAAAGACAGCGAAGAAGAGCGGCATGACCAAGGTCGACGAGACGAATAAGTTTCGTGACAAATCCTTGTAGTCTTTTTGGAAAATGGCGAGTGCGCGTTTCAATGAAAAAGTCATGATAATTTCCTCCCTGTCACTTCGATAAAGATGTCGCCGAGTGTCGGCTCATTGGAATGGATCGATGCGATATTTTTAGCACGCATCTGTTTATGGAGCCAGTCTGCGCCTTCGTCGGTTTGTGTCACTTCATGCGTCTGACCGTTGTTCAATTCGACTCGCATCGAACCAGTCGCATATTTCCTGCGCAATACGTTCGGGGCATCAAGCAGTTGAATCGACCCTTGATGTAAGAAAGCGACACGATCACACAGCTCTTCGGCTTCTTGCATATCGTGTGTCGTCAGAAAGATGGTCGTTCCGTTTGCCTTCAACCGTTCAATCCCTTTATAGATATGTCGAGAGTTGACCGGGTCGAGAGCCGATGTCGGTTCATCTAGAAACAGTAACTCTGGCTTATGAAGAAGGGCACGTGCGAGCGTCACTCGTTGCAACATCCCTCTAGAGAGTTTGTCGATGCGCTTTTTCCGTTCCCCGCTAAGATTGACCATGTTCAATACTTCATCGATCCGAGTCTTTGGTTCATCATAAAGGTCACAATATAAGCTCAGGTTCTCTTCTATAGAAAGTCGTGTATAAAGACCACTATTGTCCGTCAACACGCCGATGCGTTTACGGTACTGTTCTTGTTTCAAATCAGCGACCGGTACGCCGAAGACGGTGGCATCACCGGCTGTCTGTGCGAGTTGTGACGTCAAAATTTTAATCGTTGTCGTTTTTCCAGAACCACTCGGTCCCAAGAAGCCGAACACTTCTCCTTTTCCAACTGTAAACGTCACATCATGTAACGCTTCCTCGTTTCCAAACAATTTCTTTAACCCGTTCACTTGAATGATTGGTTCCATTCCCGTTCCTCCTTGTCGATGTCGTCTTGCTTGCCTCTATCGTATAAGGAATGGGGGAAGACCGCACTGAAATGGCGATAAATGGCGCTTATCATGAGGTGAACGAAGCGATATGAACTATGAATGGAGACTATTTGAGACCCATCATCGTCTTCAATTCTGCCATTTTTGTCTTGGATAACGGAATCGTTGTCTTCTCTGAATCATCCAAGACAAGACTGAAGCTATTTTTCGTATAGGTGATGACTTCGCGCACACGTTGTAAGTTCACAAGATATGATCGATGGCAGCGGAAGAAACCATACGGGGTCAAACGCGTCTCGAGCTCGTTCATCGTGAAGACGCTCGGGAACTGATCCGATTGACTATGTAGAATCGACTGGCCGTCCTGACTTTCGATGAAGTCGATTTCAGGAGGATCGAGTAAGATGATTTTTTCGTTCACTTTCGTTGGAATCTTCTCGAAACGGACGTGGATAATCTCAGATGAAATTTCCGAATCACCTGCATCTTCCGGTTCCACATCTAACAGGCGCAAGTGACGATGATCAATCCGATAAACGGTCGATGTCATGAAGAGCGCACTCTCCATGTTGCTCGTCAACACGAGGACGGCTTTTTGTCTCGACGTCAATGTCTGTAACGCATCGCGTAAAAGGTGGCGTGTCTCTTGGTCCACGTCTTGGTCGGGTTCTTCAAACACATACAGGTCACGGTCTTGGAGAAGCAGCGCGGCGTACTGCGTGCGTCTGACAAGGGAGCGATTGAGACGGTGGAGGCGGTGCTTGCGGTAAGTCGTGAGTTGGAGTTGCTGCATCACCGATTCGACTGATTCGGATGAATCATAAAGACGCTTGGTGAAGCGTAAATACTCCTCGATGGTGAGCCGGTCGTATAAACCGTCCCGGATGGAGAAGAGGGACAGCGTTGAAGCGTGGTCGATGTTCCCGGTAAATGTCATGATTTCCTGACTGATGAGACCGAAGATGATTTCTCGGGAAATGACGCCACAGTGGATAGCCGCCAACTCACCTGGTTGGATCGTAAATGAAATGTTTTCGAGAATGAGTGTGTCTTGCTGGCGTACCGAGACGTTTTGGAAAGTAAGCACCGAATCCCTCCCTTTTTAGTTGGAGTATAACATTTTACAGAGAAGGGCTTAAGAGGAAGATGATTACACATGAAAGTTACATCTTTTGGTAAAATAAGATGCATGACGAATTAGTGAAGGGAAGTGACTCATTTGATGGATAAGCAATTCGAAGAGATGCAGACACGCGTGTTCGAGTTAGAATCTCAAGTTGAAATGCTTCAATCCCTTCTACTTAAAGTGATTGAGCAAGATTCAACACTACATAATCAGTTAAATACTGAATTAGAATATGTCTTATTAAAGCATGACTTACCAATCGAAAAGAGACATGATGTTTCATTTTTTCTGATTCGACTCGAGAAGGCGTATAAGTTTGAAAACAAAATAAAGACGCTGATTTCATTTCATGAAGAATTGAAACAAGTACTTGAATTAGAGGAGTTATCAGAAGAGGTTTCCATTCGATTGATTCAAGAGTATGTAAAACGTGGAGTTTTTACTGTGGGGAACATGATTAAATATGAAAAGTGAGGATGTGGAGCATATGAACGAAGTGCAACGATTAATGGACGAGATCATTAAATTCCGTGATGAGCGCGACTGGGCGTTTCATCATAATCCGAAAGACTTGGCGTTATCGTTATCACTTGAGGCGAGCGAGCTCCTTGAGGTATTCCAATGGGTGTCGAGTGAAGAAGCGCTTGAGACAAAAAAGATGGAGATGGAAGAAGAGCTTGCTGACGTGTTGATTTACGCATTGACGTTCGCTCACGCTGCTGGAATCGATGTCTCGAAAGCAATTGAAGACAAGCTTGTGAAAAACGCAGTGAAGTATCCGGTTTTGAATACAGAGGATTCACGATGAAATCGAATCACCGATTACTATTTTTCATGTATCTTGGAGCAGGTATATTGAGTTTGGTTCTCTTTCTTGCGATCTCCTTGTTTTACATAGAACGTGCGAACTGGATGAACGTCATGTTTCCGCTGTTGGCGATCATCTGGTTTGCGAATGCGTTTGTACACTGAAAACAGATGAAACGAAAAGTCATGTCGTGAGGTGAGTGGATGAGTGAAACGAAACAACGCTTCAATCATATGTACGCATCTGCAAAACGCTCGACCCGTCTTGCGATTCAAGTAGGGCTCTTGTTTGTCTTCAGTGGTGCTCTGTTTTACTGGAATGGTTATCAGCGATTAGCCGAAATGACTTGGTTCATCATCTTATTTCCGGTCACGGCGTGTATCAAGCTTGTGTTTCGGACGAATGTTCTATTAACATTTAACGAAAGCGTGCGATATCGACGGCTCGTCTGGTATGAGTGTGCGATAGGTCTTGGAATGATTGTACTATTTACACTCTTGAGTATGATGATTTTATTTAGAGAAGGTTACGCTTCGGGATTGCTGTCGGCTTGTAGTCTTGTTTTATTTGGTATCGTTGCATCCTCGAATCTTGACCGCAAATTGAAGCAAGTCGATGCGTCTCATGTGACCCACCGATTATACAGTCGGGGGAAAGTTGGTCATGTTGATTGAAAGCACTCGAAATATATTGGAGAAGGAGAATATCATGTACCATTACCTGAACGACATATAACCTTGCATACGTGGACCGCCCTCTGATTTGTCTGTCATGACATCGACAAATCAAATGAGGAGCGGATAAAATGAATCGAAATGTATTGGTTTTGTTAGTAGTGCGTGTTATCGCAAATTTTGCGGACAGCTTTTATTTTTTGGCATCGGTCTGGTACGTCAAAGAGACAACGGATGCTTCATTTTGGATAGGCGTCACTACGTTTGCGGCGATGATACCCGTTGTATTCCAAGTTTTTTATGGACCACTCATTGATCGTTATTCAAAAAAGAAATTGTTGCTTGTGGCCATGGCGATCCAAGCGATGGTCTTGATTGTTCTGGCGAGTTTATATGCGTTTGGTGAGTTAAGCGTTGGGTTTGTCATCGCAGGATTGTTCATCGCGACGCTGGCGAGCGAGCTGAGTTATCCTACAGAATATGCACTTGTTCCGTCACTCGTGCGAGAATCGGACTTACAGAAAGTGAACGCATGGTTCACGTTCACGCATCATAGTCTCGATTTGTTGTGTAATGCGATTGCGGGATTTTTGCTGGCGCTTATTGGTGTCGGTCTCATGTATATGAGTAATGCAGTTCTATACCTCTTTTTATTTGCGGTCATCGGCTTCTTCCTTCGAATCAATGAGACGGTGACTCGTACATCAGAGGATGTGACGTATCTGACTGATTTGAAAGTCGGGTTTCGATATGTTTGGAAACTCGGTTCGTTCCGAACGTTGATTGTTGTGTTCACGTGTCTCAACTTCATGGTTTCGATTTCACTTGGTGTACTCCCGATTCTCGCTACGACTGAGGAAATGTATGGTTTGTGGCTTGCCGCGATTTCGGTCGGGACGTTACTCGGGAGCGGTTTGTCCACTCGCTACGGCAATCGCTCATTACGTTGGACTTTCGTTTTTGCGACAGGAATCGGTGGGCTTGCTTGGTGTGTATCGGCAATTTGGTTGAATCGAAACGTTGGCGTGACGTTGATCAGTTTTGGGATAGCTTGGGTTGCAATCGGTATGATGGGCATTCAGTTTCAGACACTTCTTCAACGTCAAATTCAATCTGAATACCTAGGACGGACGTTGACAGTCATTTATGCGCTTCAAGGAATGTTGGCGCCCTTCGGCTATTTGTTTGGCGGGATGTTCGCGGACTGGCTCAACCCTATTCTACTTTATCTGATTGGAGCGTTGACGTTACTCGTTTCAAGTATGTACTTTAGAAAAAGTTCTTTTCTCACATCTCATGCCACCCTTCAAGATCAAGCAGGATGACATCAAAGAAGTACAGCCTTCATGAAAAGGGCTGTACTTCTTTTTGTTGAATGAATTGAAGCATTGCTTCCGTGGTTTGAATTGATGCAAATTCTTCATTTAGACTAGCGAGCGACACATCATGGATGACCTCTACAGGGATCCATGTCCCGCTGATCGATTGTCGGTCGAACGTTGCCGTCGCATCGGAGACAACAATCGGATTGAATCCCAAGTTTCCTGCCATCCGTGCGGTCGTCTCGACACAATGGTTCGTGATTAATCCGGTGATGACAATCTGTGTCGCACCAAGTGATTCGAGTCGTTCCTGTAAGTCTGTTCCGATGAAGGCGCTATTCACCTGTTTCGTTAAGATGACATCTTGTTCACGAGGTTGAATGAAGTCTTGGAACAAATGACCATCTTTTTTGAAATAGAAGAGTGAGGTCGGAACGTTCGTGACATGTTGGACATAGATGATTGGTTGATCATGATGTTCCCACGCTTCAATCAACCGTGCGATATTCTCTCCGCATTTTGGATTGTTGCGGTTTCCCCAGCTTGGATCATGAAAGGCTTGTTGGACATCGATGATGAGTAATGGAACGACTGTCGTTTGCATGTTGACTCCCCCTTGAATTGGTTACTTCAAGTGTATGCAACGGAGGAATACAGATACATAGAGGTTTGACGGAAGTTTCAGCGAATGACTTAAGAAAGAACGGATTATGTATCGTTTCACTTTAATTTTGAAAGGTGAATGCCAAATGGATGAAATAGACCGCCATATTCTTGAATTGATGCAACAACAAGCTCGAATCTCGATGACCGAATTAGGACGACAGATTGGATTATCTACGCCTGCTGCGACCGAACGGGTAAAGCGACTTGAAGAACGTGGAGTCATCATTGGCTATCGGGCCGTCATTAACCCCGAAAAGATGGACAAACACGTGACTGCCTTTATTCTTTACGACACCCATCGTTGTGAGGCGTTTCGTGAATTTTGTCGTCAACAGCCGTCTGTGATCGAATGTCATCGTTTAGCCGGGCAGTATAGCTACCTCGTCAAAGTGGTGACGGAGAATGTACGCACGTTAGAGACGTTCATCGACGAATCGATGGAATACGGTCGTCCCTCATCTTTGATAAATCTATCTTCACCAGTATCATTCAGACCCGTTTTATGAAAGCGATGGAGTGACTTTTAACAGTGAGAGTGATTGCGAGCTAGTAAAAGAGAATAGATGAAATTTTTTTCAGTACAAATTGATTTTTAATCAAATGAAAAGGAGGGGGACACGATGTCGCACGATGAGCGTTTACGAGAGATAACTAAGGCTCGCCTACTTACGAACCGTATCAATGTCATGTTATCGCTCACTCTTTTGTTAGGGGGATGGATGATGTGGTGGGTTGGAGAGTTCTCTCTCATTCAAGTTCTCTTGGGAATCCTTTTGCTCATTCCACCTCTTTTGATGGTGCACATGTGGAGACGTACCCGAATGTTGCTTCGTTTCAACCGAGCGTTAGATTATCAACGGACGGTTTGGTCGGAGTTCATTTTTGCGGTGGTTATCGTATGTATATTGATCGGAATTGCAACTACGATCATCCTAACCGAACCATTTAGCTTATCAACTGTTCCACTCCTAGTCATGTTCATCGCGGCCCTGATGTCTAGACACGTTGATCAGCGGATGAAGCAAATTGACCCGGAACATGTGACGTACGCAAATCTTGCTCGACATAAGACGAAACGCAGCTAACCGAAGTCAGCTGCGTTTTGTGTTCGAATCTAATTGTTGTTCGATGTGGTCGAGACGTTCGATTAATACTTGTATCTGCTTCGAACGTTCACGTTCCATAAAGAGTTGCTCGTCTGCTCGTTTCTCAGAACGTGCCACGACATTACGAATCCACAAAATACCGATGATTAGTACAACGATTGGCAAAATCGTGAAGATGAGTCCGAATAAAAAGACCATGATGAAGTTCATATACACATACCTCCTTTTCTGCGTCTTCATTATACTTCCAAATATAACCTGTTTGAAAGGGGGAACCGTGGCATTTCAAATCCGACATGCATAAACTAAAAAAGGAGTTCGATACATCATGACGTTTACTACATTTCAACGAGTCGGTACGTATCTATGAAACGGCCGACCCGACTTGGTACGGACGATGCGGGTTATGTCATCAACCAGACGTCCATCCATCATATACAGCCTGAGTTTGAAACTGTCCTTTTTAAAGCAATCGAATTGGTGAAAGAAGCATTCGATGAACAGCTACACAGCATATACCTTTATGGAAGTATCGGGCGCGGGACGGCCGTTGCCGGGCAATCGGATTTAGACTTAACCGTACTCGTTCACGAAGATGTAGATGCGATGGAATTGGTGGAACGGACGGAGCGATTGCTAATGGAGCATTCGGAAGTCATCAAAATCGATTATGATATCGGGCGTCTGGATGTGGCACTGAATCCGGCGAACCGTTTTGAATGGGGCTTTTGGTTACGACATCTCTGTACGTGTGTGGACGGGGAAGATGTCTCGACTCGATTCCCACGCATGAAGCCGGATGATCGTGTGAGTGAGGCGTTGAACCAGGACTTGGTTTCTTCGATTGAAGCGGCCAAGTCGAAATTGCTTCGTGGACAGATGTCACATCTGGAGAAGCGCTCCATCGTGAAGCGCGTCATCCGAGGTTGGTATTTAACAATCAACGTAAAAGATGAGAGTTTTGCGACGACTGTAGAAGCGAGCTTGGCGATTCTACAACTCTATTTCCCGGAAGATCAGCGAGTAGAGCAAGGAGAAGCACTGTTGAGACAAGATGAAATCACAAATCAACAGCTTCTAGACTATTTGAATGAAATCGATTGGATTTAATGATGTCGCTCCTCGATTGGGATATATCCGTTCGGTCGTCTTCGCTTCACGTCTGTGTCAAAGAAGAAATAAGGGACATATAAAGCGCTTGATACGTACATAATGATGACAAATTCGATTGCGGTCGAACATTGAATGAGGTCGAATAAAAATAGAGACCATATGGGATATGAAACGAGACACATCGCCACAGTCATCCGACCCTTAGTTTGAATAAAACGGTACAAAATGCGCATCAATACGATATAAGGGAAGAATAGATAATAGAACATATTTTTCAATTGATGTCGTCCTTTCTTGCATATGTAAAACCATCTAACTCAGTATAATCGAGGAGAGACGGACGACAAAGGAGAATTTACAATGAAATCAATCGCCATCATTGGAGCTGGTGTCAGCGGGCTTTATGCTGCAATCCAACTTCATCAAAAGGGATATGACGTCACCATCTTTGAGGCTCGTGATCGTATTGGTGGTCGTATCTTGACGAAGGACGGTTATGACCTCGGACCGACATGGTATTGGCCGGATACGGAGAAGACCATCTCTAAACTCGTGGATACACTCGGACTCGAGTCATTTGTTCAACATACGACAGGACACATGGTGCTCGAACGTCAAACGACGACCGCACCGGAACGACATGTGTTACCGGAAGAAAGCATCGTCTTATCCAAGCGTTTAGTCGGTGGGATGACGAGTCTGGTGGAAGCTCTGCATGCGAAGTTGCCCGATGACATCGTTCGGCTTGGGCATCGCCTGACCTTGATCGAGCGACAGTCGGACCGAGTCCAACTGACGTTTCAAAATGGTTCGGTGCATCACACGGATGACGTGATCCTTGCGATTCCACCCCGTCTCGTTGCGGAAGTGGCAATTGAACCGGCATTGTCAGCGCAAACGCGAAAAGCGCTCAAAACGACTCCCACATGGATGGCTTCTCAGGCGAAAGCGCTCATCGTATACGAGACACCGTTCTGGCGAGAAGAAGGTCTGTCTGGCTTTGGGATGAGCTGGGTCGGTCCACTTCAAGAGATTCATGACGCTTCTCTGATAGATGGACCAGGTGCGCTGTTCGGATTTTTCCGTCTGTCACCGGGAGAACGGGAAGCGTTAGGAGAAGGACAAGTAAAGACGCGCGTCATCGAACAACTGGAGAAGCTTTATGGTCCGAAAGCGAATGACTTCTTGCGATTTCATTATATGGACTGGTCGACAGAATCAGAGACAGCGACATCTGACGACTTCCTGCCGCTCACGGCATTCCCGGCTTACGGTCCGATTGAGCTCGGAGACCGTCTCCATTTGATTGGTTCGGAGACGGATGCGCAGTTCGGGGGACATATCGAAGGGGCATTGCGGTCGGCGAATCGAATCGTACAAGGGTTGGTATAACGAAAAAGACAAATCGTCCGACTAGCGGCGATTTGTCTTTTTTATTTGAATTTCTGAATCATCAACGCGAGCGAACGGTTGATCATCTTCATCTCGTCATCCTCAAGGACGGAGAACATCTCTTCAGCGAGGCGCTCTTCAATCGCATCGATTTGTTTCGAGTACGCAAGGCCGTTCGGACCGAGCCGGATGAAACTTTCCCGAAGGTTCTCGGGATTCTTTTCCCGCATGACGAAATCGCGTTGCTCGAGCACTTTGAGCACTTGACTGACAGCACTTTTGGAGATGGACATCTTCGTCGCAATCTCTGTCGTCGTCCACGTCTCTTGACGTTTGAAGAGAAGCAACATCTGTTCTTGTTGATAGCTCAGCTCGAACTCGTTCAGTTCCGTGAAATATTTCGTGAACAGCAAGTCGAGCTCATCGATTTGGCGATACATCGTGAGGACTTGTTGCTTTCGTGTTTCATTCAACGTGTCATTCATCCTTTCTTTACGGTGTCCGCCGGAACGTTTCGCTCCGAAGATATAAGAGGACACCACACACTAATCCGATTATACCAAATGCCAATAAGAGCGTTTGAATCGGCACGGACAAGGCAACAAGCACCGATAGGATGGCGAACGCAATCGGTTCAAGGCCTGAGGCGGCGAGCGACATGATGCTCATGACACGGCCGATTTTGTCAGAGTCGCTTTGTTCCTGCATGATGGTGACCGTCGGCAAGTAGACGAGCATGATCATAAACCCGCTCATAGAAGCCGCGACCGCGAGAAGCGGAATCGATTGGACTTGCGTGTAGAGGAAGAAGGCGCCGATTGTCAGGAATAGGGCGCGGAAGACGAAGCGTCCACGATGAACCGACCGTAACAATAGAATCAGGAAGCTTGCAACAAATGTCCCGACAGCGAGCCCGCCTTCGATGATACTCAAATCAAATGCTGTCCCTCCGACTGAACCAACGAGAATCGGGATACTCATGATGAGTGGTCCCATGACGAACAAGTTGACGATGGCAATGGCGAACGTCCCACTACGTAACACAGGTGTATGCGATACGTAACGAATGCCCTCTTTCAAATCAAGGAGTACATCTTTCGCTGAGAGTGGAGCGACCTCGGGAATGTTGTCTTGAATCAGACGTGGCATGATCAAAATCGCGGAGAGGAAAATCAATGCAGCCGACGTGCCGAAACTGAGACCAAAACTTCCCCACGTCAGTAGGATCCCTGCAAGGAACGGACCGATGACGAACATCAACTCGAGCGACCCTTGGAAAAGGGAGTTCGCCCGTTGCAACTGTTGACCTGATACGATTGAAGGCATAAGTGATGACAGTGCCGGGTAAGACATGCCGTCTAAAAGACCAAACAATACGGAGATGATCAAGAGGGCTGTCACCGAATACGCATCAGCAAAATGGAGCGAGACGACAATTAACATCAACACGCCTTGTCCGATATTCGTTAAGCATAACAAGCGACTCTTTTGGAACCGATCGGCGAACACACCGCCGAACACCATCATGATGACACGCGGCAACGAGACCGCCGTCAAGATAATTCCGAGGAGTGCCGGTTGCTTCAACACGTCGATCGTCAACCATGAGACGCTCAAGAAGAAAATCGAAAACCCTAGCGTGAGCGTCATTCCGGATAACCAAGTGAATACGAACCGAGTATTCTTCAATAAATTCATATTAATAACCTCTTACTTCCATTCTTCAACATATAGTTAAGTTAACTAAACTATACGGCGAGAAATTCATATCGTCAAGAAACATGACTTTGGTACGAAAATGTAAAATAACGGAACTTTTCTCATGTTCATCTCGTATAGTGGAATAAGAGGTGAATCAAGATGAATAAGCAAGAACGACTACATATAATCAAACAATCAAATCGAAAGCGACTTTTGCAACGACTTTTTCTAGCAATTCCAGCTGCTCTCGCGGTCTACTTTTTAATACGAACGGACGGGAATATTTGGGTTGGGTTCGCCATTATCGGCGGAGTGTTACTTGTGACTCGTTACTTCTTTTCGCATGAAGCAGAGACGATCAGTCAATTGTCGGAGCAAGAACAGGTAAAACGTGTTGTGATACTGCAGTATCATCTGGACTTCCTCTTTATCGCATTGCTAGGACTCGTCAATCCGCTAGCCATTCGAATCATGGAATGGTCTTGGATTCCAGCGGTTCTTATCGGTGGGACATTGCTTTATATCTTATGGTCTCAAGAGAAGCTCGATCAACAAATCCGCTGGCTCGATCCGGAGCAACCGACACGTCGCGAGATTCGACGATTCTGAAAGGATGAATGAGATGAATAAACAAGAACGGATTAATACGATTTATCGTTATCAACAGCGTTGGCTCTTTTGGAGAATGGGACTGGCAGCTCTTACCGGGATGTTCGTCTTTCTTGCACTTCAGTCTGACGGTGCGTCAAAGTATATCATTCCATTAGGGGTCACATTAGCAGGTATGTTGTTCGCCATCGGACGAGAGCGTCGCTTCGTCAGAAAGTTGACGAATGTGGAACAAGCCAAGCGCATCATCGATTGGCAATATGTATCGGAAATGGGACTCCTCGTCTTGTTGGCAATTCTTTTCCCATTAATCGTCTTGATTAACTGGCCGGCATGGTCGCTTTTCGTCGTCTTCTTAGGCGGGGTCATCTTATTGCAAGTCGCACAGAAAATGCTCGACCGGCAGATGCCGCAGTATGACGAAGAACAGCCGATGCGCCGCGAAATCAAACTCGACTTCGTGAAAGACTGAGGTGATACCGTGGACAAAGCAGAGCGATTTGAAAGAATTGAACAGTTTGAGAAACGATATACTCATCTCAACATCATCGTGAGCGTAATCATGCTAGGCGTATCCATCTATTTTCTTTCGACATGGAGTCCGTATAGCATTCTTTTACCCGGTGTCGCACTTCTCTATACGACATGGCTTGAATGGAACAAGATGAAACTGCAGCAATCCTTCAACGAATCGACACGCTATCATCGATTGTTGCGGATTGATTTTACTGTCATGTTGATGAGTTTGATATGGTTTGTGATTTTGATTGGGTTGCATTTCAACGGAATCGATATCTTACCGTGGATGAGTTGGACGCTCCTGATTTGCGGGCCGTGTCTCATATTGATTCCACTTTGGATTGATCGAAAACAGTCCGAGTTTGATGAGCACCACGTCACATCAGGCGAGTGGGCTCGGTCAAACCGGGAACGTTTGAAACATACGTTAGATGATATTTCAAGGAAAGGTCGTAAAGATTCATGACAAAGAAAGAACGGATTCAAGTAATCGGAGGATATCGGCAGTCACGACAAACCCTCCACCTTTGGCTCACGGGAGCCCTTATTTTTTGTAACAGTTTTGTGCTCGGTTTTGATACATGGTGGATATGGGGAATCGGTTCGGTCCTCACGGCTGTCCTACTCATAGGGCTGACGATCAAAGAAGGACGTGTCTTACAGATTTTCACGGTGGGTCGAGGCATCCTACTGACAAAACGCTTATATCGCCTCTATTCCTACTGGATTGGAGCGGTCACAGCAGCGATTCTCTTCAGTCGTCTCCAGATTGCACCTGTCGCATGGGTCATCTTCGGTCTAGGCATCGTCATGTTAGCATGGACGCACTATCAGACCGTGCAACAATTGCGACAAGCCGACCCGGAGCAACCGACACGAGATGAGGTGACAAAGCACTACCGTTCGTATGAAAGGAGTACATATGCTGACGAAAGAAAAGCGAATTGAACAATTGCTGAAGCAAGATGACAGTCATTGGCGTTGGGGGTGGGGCATCGCCATCGCGACAATTGTGATGACGCTCGTGATTGCCACGCAGTCCAAACTCTACGCTCCACTCCTCGTCTTCATCAGTTTCTTTCCGTATCTCTGTTTTGAATGGCGGAAGACAAAACTGCTCCTGACCTTTAACGAGGATACGCGTTACCAACGTCTGGTGTATACAGACTTTGGCATCCAGTGGCTCTGCTTCGTATTGACCATCAGCTTATTGGCTGCCTATTATGCCGACTCGTTGTCTCCCGTCGTCGCGATTGCCGGGCTGTTCGGAATCGGTGTGATGTCGATTCTGGCACCTTATGTCATCAATCGAAACTTACAATCACTCGATTCGCATCATGTACGAGGGAAAGAATTGCGTGAAGCGCGCGATCAACGCTTCCGTGAGTCCAAAACGAACACCTGAGAAGGGTTCGTTTTTTGTTTGAGGACATCGGTCCTTTTCTTCTTCGGTACGGAGGCGTAAGCTGACAATGTACACAGAACTACTAGAAGAATCGAGGAAGACATTCATGTTAGCTATTTTGATTGGATTGACGATTGGGATTTTATTGCCGATGCAGACGAGTGTCAACTCACGTTTGCGTCAGGTGGTCGGCTCCCCGTTCGTTGCATCTTTTTTATCGTTTACTGTCGGGACGATCTTTTTGTCCTTATTGCTCTTATTGACCGGACAGTCATTCGGATTTGACGGCTCGGTGATTCAGGAAGGTCCGGGTTGGATGTGGATTGGCGGACTGTTAGGGGTCTTGTTCTTAACGGGAAATATTTTGCTGTTCCCAAGACTCGGGAGTGTCCAGACGGTCATCATGCCGATTTTTGGACAGATTTTGATGGGGTTGTTGATTGACCATTTCGGTTGGTTCAATTCTGTAGAACACCCAATTACGGCGCTTCGTTTGTTCGGAGTCGTGCTCGTCTTGTTCGGAGTCATCGGAACGGTCGCCTTATCCGATTGGCTCAACCGCCGAAGAGGCAAACTGGTCGTCTCCATGGAAACGGACACGGGGAATCTGAACCTTTGGCGACTGTTCGGGATTTTCACTGGGATGATGAGTGCCACGCAAACGGCCATTAACGGCTATTTGGGAACAGTGCTCGAATCGGCTCTGAAAGGGGCATTGGTCTCTTTCGTTGTCGAAACATTGGCGCTCTTACTCATTTTACTCGTCTCACGCCAACCCGTTCCGCTCGGTCAACTGAAAGGTCAACCGTGGTGGATTTGGCTCGGTGGGATCATTGGGGCGCTCTTCATCGGAGGAAACGTCCTCATCGTACCGATTGTCGGGACAGGAATCGCTGTCATCATCGTCATTGTCGGACTGTTATGCGGTAGCTTACTGATTGACCGTTTCGGTTGGTTTGGAGCGAAGAAGAACCCGGTCACTGGTGTGCAAATCATCAGTCTGATTGTCATGGTCATTGGAATTGTATTGATTCGTTTATCTTAAGGGGGGAGAACGATGCGAGGAGTGCTGTTCGCCATGAGCGGGGGATTCTTTCTCACGTTGCAAAGTGTCGCTAACGCCCGAATCAGTTCGCAGATTGGGACGTGGCAAGCGGCGACGTTGACACAATTCACTGGATTCGTCGTTGCGCTCCTCGTCATGCTGGTGCTCCGGGACCGCACGTATGTCGAGATGCGGCACGTGAAGCCGCTCTATTTATCTGGCGGAGCGTTTGCGGCGATTATCTTATTCAGTAATATGACGGCCGTCCATAAACTCGGGGTCACGATGACAATCTCGTTGTTTCTCATTGCGCAACTGACGCTCGCGCTTGTCATCGATTGGCGAGGCTGGTTTGGAATGGTGCGCCGAAACTTGAACGGGATGCAGTTGTTTGGGGTGCTTATGATGATCGCGGGGGTCATCTTATTAAAATGGTAGGGGGAAACGTGCATGGTTGACTCGTATGTGAAGCAATTTGAATTGACTGTCTTACCTGTCGCTGCGCAGAACGAATTGCAGCTCGTCCGACACGAGCCAGGAGACGTCATCTGTACGCAAGGTGATGAAGCAGAGCATCTCCGCTTCTTAGTGAAGGGAAAGATTCGCGTTTCACATACCTCCGCTACCGGGAAGCGCCTCGTCCTCTCCTTCAAATATCCGCTCGATTTGATCGGGGACATCGAATATATTCAGCGTACCCCGTTTTTGAATACGGTCGAGGCGGTCACGTCAGTCGAGATGCTTGTCATTCGCTTCGAGGATTTGGTTCGACATGCCCACCACGATGTTGCGTGGTTACACTATTTATTAGAAGAGATCACAAGAAAATTTGAACGAAAATCTCAATCACTCAGCTTCAACTTGTTTTACCCTGTCGAAGTGCGCTTGGCGAGTTATCTGTTATCGATGACGCCGAATGACCAAACACTCGGCTCGACTGTCGACCAATTGACGGATATCGCTGATTTGATTGGGACGAGTTATCGTCATGTGAATCGGACGCTCCGGCGTTTCGTTGAGGCAGGATTGATTGAACGAAATCGGCGGGTAATCACGCTCGTCGATCGGGAAGGTTTGTTGGAGATTGTCGGGGAGAGCATTTATGAATAGGAGGGAGGCATATGGCGATTGGGATGATGCTTGCTGTCATCGGCGGAATGCTCGTCTGTGTGCAAAACACGTTTAACGCCAACGTCAAGAAGCATGTCGGGGCATGGGCGACGACGACGCTCGTTCTCAGTCTTGGATTTTTAGCATCGCTACTCATCGGTCTGTTTCAGGAAGGTGGTGGCTTGTTCCGAGTAGAGGAGATGGAGACATGGTACTGGTTCAGCGGAATCCTCGGCGTCGGGGTCGTCATGAGTGTGACGCAAGGGGTCGAGCGCCTCGGACCGAGTTATGCCATATCGATCGTCATGGTGTCTCAAATCTTGTTCGCGCTCCTTTGGGATACGTTAGGTTGGTTCGGATTGACGGCCGTCCCGTTCACATGGAAGACAGTCGTCGGGATTGTGTTAATCGTTGGTGGGGTGCTCGTATTTCAATTGAGTGGAAAGGGTAAACCAACTCGCGCGTCGATGAATCGAGCGAGTTAAATGTTAAAAAGAAGTTCCACGTTTTGAACAAGTTTGTCCATGCTGCTGTCGATTCAGTTGAGTATGACAGATCGGGTCCATCACCGTTGACTTCTATTCCGTTGATTGACCAGATGTAACCAAAACTTTTGACTCATTAGGAAAAAAAGGATAAAAAGAACAATTTGACCGAATCTTTTTTTGAAAAGATATGTATAATTTAGAAGAACAGGATAGAAGGGGGTAATGATATGCAACAAGTGATGGACATGGGATGGACAATTCTAAACTTAGGGTTGTTGACGATGATTGGAATCTTTTTATTCCGACTCCTTCGCCGGCATTCAAATTAATCAGCATCTGACAATCGTCAGATGCTTTTTCCTTTTTAATGGGAAAACCTCGAAAGTTTGCTTATAGATTGTTAAGATATAGATATCGGTAAATTGGATGTTTTTTACTGTTGGAGGTGTATAAGGTGTTACGTGAAGAACGAATGGAATACTTGTACGACAAAGCATGGACTAAAAAAGGTCCGCTACTAGTGATCATCATAGGGGTAGTGACAGCGCTTTGGTTAATGTTCAATGATTCAAGAATGAGCCTGTCCCTGTTCATCTTTTGTGCGGCGATGCTCATGCCGCTTCTGGTGGCAACATGGCATAAAATCCAGTTGTTTTTACAGTTCAATGACTCATCCACGTACCAGCGTTTCATCTATTTAAAAGGTATGATTCAGTTTATCCTCTTGATTGGTGTCATATCGACGATGGCGCTCTATGCACTGAAGTATATATCGCTTGATACGTTAAGCCTTGGCTGTGCGATGCTGATTGCGGGTTGCCTCATTATCGAGTCATGGGTCGACTGGAAGATTTTAAAGATTGATGACGAGCACGTGGTCGAGAGTTTGTTGGGACTCGTGAACCGGAAATAAAAAGGAGTGTAGGGTTGAGTGATTGTCTGGAGAGATGAAATTGACCATACGAATACATTGCCGGATCTGACAGAAGAAATCCTGAGAGATGTCGAGTCACGTCTCGGCGTGAAGTTACCGGAAAGTTATATCGAATTGATTCGAACACAAAATGGAGGATTCATCGAGCAACGTGAATTATCCGTGATCCTAAACGGGCTAGACGATTCGATTGTGATTGATTCCATTATGGGCATGAATTTACAAGAAGGACTAGTTGAATCAAAAAACCTTTTGAAAGAGTGGGGCGTTGAGGATGAACGTCTGATTGCATTCACGGGCGATGGACACTATTTCCTCATGTTCGATTATCGCGATGGGGTGACTCCTAAGATTGCTTTGTTAGATACGACGGCTGAAAAAATCGATGTGCTATTCGATTCGTTTGATCAATTCAATGAAGCGCTAAACGTTATCGAGATCGATTCATTCGTGGGAATAAGTGAAGGGGACACGCTGTTAGATTATGCACAAAATCTACTATACAGTGAAGTGACGAGTGGAAAAACATTTGGTGCGAACATTTGGTTAAATTCACTAGACGTTCTCGATGTTAAAGAGTTGGTCGTGGAGCTTCTCACATGGATGGATGACGATACATTGCGCGAGACCGCAATTTCTACGATTCAAAGCACCATCATTTCACGTCGTTTGCGCCAGAAAGAGTTGATTGAGGCATTTTTCAGTTCGTTATTGAAACGTGATGATGCATACAGTAAGCAGTGCTATGAAGAGACGACATTCATCTTAGAGAATGGGATTGAGCCGGATTGAAGCTTAATCTTGGAACGATTCGTAAATATGATTAACGAAAACACATGAGGGGGATTCGATGGTAGACCATGAAGTCAGACTAGAACAGATGTTGAAAGATGATGAAAAACGAAAGAGACAAATGGTGATTCCTTTAATTGGCGTCATGTTGCTCTTCTTTTTATATTTTTGGAAGACAGACATCCTCTTATTGTTACCGATGATTATCGTTGGACAAGTTCCTCTCCTGTATCACGCTTGGCATCGCAAAAAGTTACTCCTTTCATTTAATGAGAACACACGTTACCAACAACTCGTGCGGTCCGAGTTTGCATCTAAATTTGCTCAGCCGCTCCTGCTTCTCATACTGATTGCCAGTGTAGAGCTTGAATGGATTACATTACTTACGTTCATCATCGCAGCTTTTATCGGAATCATAGGCTTGTTGATTTTAAGTGTTCGCTTCGATCGCAAGCTAAAAGAAATCGACCCGTTACACGTGACGGGTGTCGAACTCGGTCATGTCCAGCTGCAACGGAAAAAACGAAAAAGTGAAGCGCGATGAATAAACAAGAGCGTCTCCTCAAAATGGTCGAACAGGATCTCGACGCACGAGGAATCAGCACACTATTTGGCACCATCGGTCTGTTTCTCCTTCTCGTTGTTTCGGTCATAAGAGGTATCACGGTGACGACGGTTGCCTTCTCTTTCCTCGTGACCCAACTGCCGATGCTCTATCAAGCGTGGCGACGGATGAAGATGTTACGTACATTTAACGAAGACGAGGAATACCAACGTCTCGTTCGTCGAGAATTTCAAATCATCGTCGCCATGTTTGGATCACTTGGTGTATTTACTTTCCTCACGTGGTTCGTATTGGATTCGATGCAGGAACTAATCGGTGTCGCATTGATTGGCATCATTCCGCTCCTCATCTTGTACGTGTCGATGGACCGGAAACTACGTGAAGCGGACCCGGAGCACGTGAAGAATCGGGAATTACGACGCGCACATCGTGAACAATAAAACTCAGACCTGACACACGTCAGGGCTGAGTTTTATTATGAGAACATGGAAATGAGAAAGCCGCAGACGACCATGCCGATTGTATAGAATGTGAACCGGTATCGTTCCCAAAACGATTCATTCATCGTGTCACCGCTACATCGTCAAGCGGCGTGTCAACCATCCGAACGAACGCTTCGTCCGGGTCGGTCGTTCCAGACTCGTCGAGCCAGTCTTGGAAGTCCCCTTCATACAAAACGCGTCCACCATGCAGGAAGATGACATGGGCATCAAGTTGAACCAAGTCATGTAACTGATGTGTGGAGATGAGACATGTCTTGCCCTCATCGACGAGTCGTTGCAGGCGGCGCATGATTTGAATGCGGGACGCCGGGTCGACCCCGCTCGTCGGCTCATCAAATAAATAGAGAGAACGTTTGATTGAAGATAAGAGCGTCACGAAGAGCCATTTCTTCTCCCCGACCGACATCTTCCCGAGCTTCATCGTCCATAGATGTTCGAACAGTTCTTGTTCGCGAGACGTCGAAAGGTTGTTCACATAAGACTCGAGTTTCTTGAAGTCGGGACGTTGCGACAGACGTCCGATGAAATAGGCGAAGTCTTTCCCCGTCAACTCATGATGGTTGTACATGAGTTGCGTCAAATAGAGCATGTCCGTCGTCGGAACGAGTTCGAGTGATGTCTTGTCGACCGGAAGTGCCCCGGTCATACAATCAAACAGGGTCGTCTTCCCAGCACCATTTTGTCCAATCAAAACGTTCAGTTTATTCGGTTGCAGGGTGAACAAGACATCATCGAGAACAGGACGTGCCGCTTTCGGATAGCGATAAGTGAGTTGGTTTACGTGCATAAGAACCTCCTAGCGTGTGATGAGTGAGACGAGACTGAAGCGTTTCAACGCAATCGCGCCGATGATGAAATACCCAAGTACAGAGAGGCCTGTCGCCCATACTCTGAACGAGAGCTCGACTTGAGTCGTCAGATGCAGCAACCCGAGCGCGAATTCGTGAAGCGCGTAGAACGGGTTGAGGAAGCTGAACCATTGATCAGGTGACTTGATCGCCAGTAAAAAGAGTGGGAACATCAGTATGTTCGCGAACGTCCCGAGACTCGATACTTTCACTGGAAGTGTCGTGATGGCGACACTGGCAACCGCGAACGGGATACTGCCAATCAATACGAGTAGAGACGTTGCAATCAACTTGAACGAAAAGAACCCGTGTACGAGCGTGACGACCGTTGTGAATAAAGTTAAGCTGATGGAGGCGAATAAGAGTTGCGCCAAGATGACGGCGATGACATATGTCAGTTTGTTGCCGGAGATCATCACGTACGTTTTCATCAGTCCGTATTCACGCATACGAGCGAGTTCGATGCCGACACCGTTCACATATGTAGCAAGAATAATATACACCCAGAAATAAGAGAGCCCTGGGTAGTATTCCGCTGTCGTTGCTTGGCGAATATCTGAAGATGACTGCGTCAAGGCGATTATGAGTGGGATTACGAATGTCCAAATGAATGGAATCTTATCCGTGACGACAACTTTGGCATACATAAAGAAATAACTTGTGATTTGATGCATCCTGTTCCTCCGCTTGTCTATTTGATTGTTTGTATCGTATCACAATATACGGGATTTATTTGGAAAAAGTTTCAAAAAATAATCCCTCATATCGAATGAGGGATGAAAGAAAATCATTTCACTTTGTCACGTTTCGCAATCTTGTCGCTCACTTGCTGACCGCTCAACGTCACCATCGGCATGCCACCGCCCGGATTGACGGTTCCCCCGACAAAGTAGAGGTTATGATAGAGTTCGCTCTGCTTCTTATGCTTGAAGCCACCGTTCCGATTCTTGTCGGCGACCGTTCCATAAATGGCACCTCGGTCCGATCCGTACGTCCGCTCGATATCATGAGGCGTCCATACGTCACGCGTCACCGTATGTTCACGCAAACCATCGAGACCCATTCGTTCCAATTTGTCGAGTACACGTTCTTCAAAAGCGGCGTACTCTTCTTCCGTGAACGGCACATTCTGAATATACGGAATGTGTGGCAAGATTTTGATGTTCTCATGTCCTGGTGGCGCTTGGGTCGGGTCGGTCTTGTTGACGTTGACGAGGTAAATCGTCGGGTCGTCCGGAAGTTCATGTTTCTCAAAAATTTTATCCATCTGTTCATGCAAATTTTCGGAGAAGAAGAAGTTATGGTGCGCGAGTTGAGGATAGGCTTTCTTCACCCCGAGATGGAGGACGAATCCGGAGCTCGCCGGTTCATATTTATCGACGAGTTTGTCGACGTACTGTTTGTCGGCGTCGACCATCTTCTGATAGAACGGGATGACTTCCATGTTCGAGACGAAATAATCAGCGGAACGGAGACGTCCGTCTTCGAGCTCGATGGCGGTCACTTTCTCATTCACCGTATGTGCACGAACCACGCCTTCTCCGGTATGTAGCTTCACACCGATCTCTTCGGCGAGCTTCGTCAAGCCTTCCGCGAGCTTATGGGTGCCGCCTTCGACATACCAACAGCCTTGGGCATATTGCATGTAAATCATCATATTGAGGACGGCCGGTGCGTTATACGGAGACGACCCGACATATTTGACGTAATACGACAGCATGTCCCGAAGATGTGGGTTGCTGATCCGTTTCTTGATGGCGCTATACATCGTCGACGTCAAGTCGAATCCGAATAGGGTCGGGAAGATGCCTGTTTTCATGACGGCTTCTAATGGGGATTCAAACCCTTCGGCCAAGTATCCCTTCTCGGTCGTCTTATAGATGCGCGCTGCGTAATTCAACAGTTCACGATATTCTTGCATGTCTTTTCGAGAGAGGGAAGGGTTTGCCCGCTGCATCTGTTCGAGGTCATGGTAAAGGTCGAGGACGGTATCGTCCGGGAAGAACGAGCGCCATTCGAGCTCAAGTCGTTTGATGGATACATAGTCTTCCATCCGTTTCCCGCTTCCACGGAACAGTTTGTCGAAGATGTGAGGCATCGTTAAAATCGAGGGCCCGAGGTCGAAGCCGAATCCGTCTTGTTCGAGACGATTCACTTTCCCGCCGATGTGATCGTTCTTTTCGTAGAGTGAGACGTCGTAACCTTTTTGAGCGAGTGAGATGGCCGCTGACAAGCCGCCGAGCCCTCCGCCGATGACGATGACCGACTTTTCCACTGATGGCATATATTCGCCGCCTTTTCGAAGTGTTATTTTCAAAAAACAGAATGAGTGCTACCTCTTCTATTCCCGTTTCCAAATGAAACGAACATGCTTTTACGGATTTGCCACATCCACAAAGATGTCATCCCTGAACCGACAAAAGTTATGTATAGTAAGGGAACAGAGACTGAACGAAAGTAGGAATCTAAGATGATCGTAAAAACAATCACGCTTCACTTTGCGAACGGCGATGAAATCACGATCCCGTTTGATGAGATTGAATCGTGTCGAATGCATGATATTCAAGACGGGATGCGTGTTGCGGCGGATGGACAATTGATCAAAGAAAAAGTGATGCATGGACTCGACCTCGTATTGAAGGATTCGGCGAATCAATTGGAATGGACTGGCGAGGGTGGACCGTTTGACCGCATCCTAGGTATGTCGGATTTACAACATCTCGCCTTCGAGTTTGAAGGGATGCGAGAAAAGTCATACCGCATCGCCTGGCATGATTTAGAGGCGGTGCAAAATGCTTACCAGACGACAACTGAAGAAAATGGGAACTTACACGTGCACGTTCGAGTTTCGTAAAAATAGCCTCTCGCAATATATGCGGGAGGCTTTATTCGTTTGACTTCACACCACCAGCGACGAGCGGTCCTTCATAAGTGATCGTATAGATAATCCGGGCGATGTCTTCCGCTGTCTCTTCCGAAGACGGATTGTTTAACCACTCGTAGATGACGCCCATGTGAGCCGAAGACAGATAGGCGACGAGATATGGAGGCGGGACCAGCATCTTATCCGGATTAAACAAGGTTACAGTCGAGCGCTGAAACAAGGCGGCTTGCATAAATTTTCGAAGCTTTGCCTGGAACGTCGGATCTCCGTTCGGTCCGAGGAGCGGCTTCATGATGATTTGGTTGTCTTCGATGAAGCGAATGAACGGAATGAGGTAATGGTACGAGTTGTCGGTCCGTTCGTCTCCGAAGATGTGCGGCAACTGATGAATCAACTTCTGTTCGGCTTCCTCAAAAATTTCATCGACACATTTCTCCATCAACTCGAACTTATCCACATAGTGACTATAAAAGGTTCCCCGATTAATACCGGCCCGTTCAGTCAATTGCTTGACGGTGACGGCTTCAAATCCCTGTTCTTCAATGAGACTAAAGAAGGCATCTTTGATCAGCTTCTTCGTTCGGATGACGCGTAAGTCAGTTTGTTCCATATTATTTCTCCTTTTCCTCAACACATTCATTGCATCTGTCGGAAAACCGACACGATGACCGATATTGACGATTGTTGCCACCGTGAACGGGGACTATACTGAACATATAAACCAACACGGTGTCGATTATCTTGAGTATACACGAGGAGGCGCCGAAAAGGAGTGACAGAAATGAACATTCAACTGCAACACGTCGACAAGTCGTTCGGCGACCAACTCGCCATCGACAACATCGACTTCACCATCCCATCCGGAGAAATTTGCTGCTTGCTCGGACCATCTGGATCGGGGAAGACGACGCTCATCCGACTCATGATCGGCGCCCTCGCACCGGACGAAGGAAGTGTCCATATCGGCGAAACGAAGATGCCAAACATGGACATGCTCCAACAAATCGGATTTATGCCGCAGAACGATGGCTTGTACGAAGACTTGTCGGCCGAAGCGAACCTCGCCTTCTTCGGATCGATTTATAAGTTAGGGAAAAAGGCGCTCCAAGAACGCATCACCGAAGTGCTCAACCTTGTCGATTTAACGAACGACCGGCATAAGCTCGTCCGCAATTTTTCAGGCGGGATGAAGAAGCGTCTTTCCTTGGCCATTGCCATCCTGCATAAGCCCGATGTGTTGTTTCTTGATGAACCGACGGTCGGAATCGATCCGATTTTACGCCGACAGATTTGGGATCAGTTCCAAACGATTCGGGCGGAAGGGACGACCATCATCGTCTCGACGCACGTCATGGATGAAGTGCTCGAATGTGACCGGGCTGCGCTCGTCTATAATGGACGGTTGATCGCATATGACCATGTGCAAGATTTGCTTGACCAGACCGAGAACGGCCGCGTCGAAGAACTGTTCTTGATTGCCGGGAAAGAGGGGGTGGGTGACCATGCGTAACTTGGCGAAACGTGTCATCTTTCAGACGTTGAATGATAAACGAAGTGTCGCCTTGATTTTGATTGCGCCACTTCTCATTTTGACACTCGTCTACTTCTTACTCGGGGACTCCGACTACGTGCCGACCGTTGTCCTCGATGACAACGCACCAGAACAGCTCATCGATGCGTTTGAAGACGAGACGCTCGAAGTGGAACAGGCATCGTTCGATGATCCAAAAGTATATATCGAAGACAATGTACATGTCGATGCCGTGTTTGAAATGGGTCAGGAAGGAATGATCATCACGTTACGCGAACCTTCGACGAAGTCGTCGAAGGCGGTTGGTGAGATTCAAGATGCGTTGACGACGCTCAACCCTGCAGCTGAAATCGATACGTCATTCGTCTATGGTGAAGAAGGACAGTCGACATTCGATTCGTTCGGCTTCGTCTTCCTATCCCTCTTCTCGTTCTTCTTCGTGTTCATCCTATCTGCGATGGCACTCGTCAAAGAACGGAGTGGGGGTACACTCGAGCGACTCTTGATGACCCCAATTAAGCGAGGACAGGTCATTTTAGGATATACACTCGGATACGGTACGTTTGCGGTCGTGCAGTCGATTTTCATCGTGCTCTATTCGATTTATGTGCTCGGCTTGTCTTCGCTCGGGAATATGGCGTGGGTCATGTTGACGATGCTACTCATGGCAGGGACAGCGGTACTCTTCGGGGCGACCATCTCCGTGTTTGCCCGATCAGAACTGCAAGTCGTACAGATGATTCCGTTCACCATCATCCCGCAAGTATTCTTCTCAGGACTCATCCCGCTCGACTTGATTCCATACGGACTCGGGAACTTGAGTTACGTCATGCCAATCTTCTACGGAGCGACAGCAATCAAGGAAGTCATGGTGTACGGAAGTGGCTTTTCAGGCATCTGGGTATATTTACTCGGTTTGATTCTCTATGCAGGTGTCTTGTACCTCTTGAATATGCGGGCGCTTGGGAAGTATCGGGGGCATTGAGTTATATAAACGTTAGCGAAGGCTGTGGTACTTATAGAGTGCCATGGCTTTGTGTTCATCCACAAAAAAAGCACTCGGACCATTGTCCGAAATGCTCATTAGCGTTTGAGTAACAACATCACGCCGGTCACGAATAATGCGATTCCGCTCGCGAGTCTAACTTGTTTGCACGTCACGTTCTTTCACCCCTACATTTCCTCATCGTTTTGCTTTAGCGACACGTTTTGGTGTTTTCGACATTTCTTGATAAATCGAAAGAATCTCGGTCCCGTAATTTCCTTTCGGCTGCATGGCCCATTTTTGGTGAAGAGATGGCCACGTTTTCGCAGAGCCTCGCTTGACGAGATGGAAGCGTGGGTCGACTTGTTTTGTATTCAGTGCATCGTGTGAGGCGTATGCCTTTAAATGCTGAACTTGAGCAGTCACGCCTTGATGCGGTGAACGGAAATAGTGACCTTTTACGCCATTCCCAGTCGTCCCGATTCCGGAATAGTTATGTTGTTCAGGGAGTACATCGCCACCATATCGAAAGTAGCCTGTCTCTTTCAGTGCTTGAGCGAACGCGACATCCCCACGAACACCTTCCTTAGCGCCGATGATGACGAAGAGGTTCGCCAAGTCTTCGACCGACGTTTGTACTAGCCGGACATCACGAGGATTCTTCTTTTTTACGTAATCCGCCATTTGTTGCGGAGTCAAAGCCGATACTCCCATAATAGCACGATTCTGCTTCTTCGGGGCCGCCTCAACGATTGATCCAGTCGAGAGAAAAGAAGATGTGATCAGAAGAAATACAATCATCAAGCTAAACACTTTTTTCATCATATGTACCCTCCTAAACGAATCATATCCATTGAGAAATAATACCATATTAGGATTAAATTTTAATTTCAGATTTATTTATGAAGGAAATGAGAAATTAAAAAAAGCCGCTCTGAATTCAACATTCAAAGCGGCTTCTCAACATTTAATTTGCTTGTTTCAATTCTTCAACAGTCTCTACTTGATCATCGAACTTCCGCACATCCACTCGTTTTACGAAGAACGCAAGGACGAGCGCCAAGAGGTTCATCCCAAGTGCGACATAAAATGAATATTGAATCCCAGATAAGAGGGCTTGCTGAGTGATGGCACCCATCGAACTCTCTGTGAGTGTCGCAGGATCGACTCCTGTCATCAATGATTCAGCTTCCGTACGTGTCACCGAGTTCATGATGGTGACGAGGACTGCCGTACCAATCGCACCAGATACTTGTTGGGCCGTGTTGTTGATGGCCGTTCCGTGTGGATTGAGGCGAGTCGGTAACTGGTTGAGTCCATTAGTCATAATCGGCATCATAACCATCGACATCCCAAACATACGCAACGTGTACGTTAAAACGATGTACGTGTAGGTCGAATCGAGTTGGACGTTTGCGAGCATATACGTTGATACCGCGGTGATTGTCAGACCGGTAAGTGCCAATAATTTTGGCCCGAATCGGTCAAATAGTTTACCTGTGATCGGTGACATGATTCCCATGATGATCGCACCAGGGAGAAGCATGAGCCCTGAATCGAGTGGTGAGATGCCACGTACGCTTTGGACGTAAGCTGGTGTCAAAATCATACCGGAGAACATTGCGACCGCGTTGACCATCGCAATGACTGACGCGAGTGCGAACATCGGATGTTTGTAAGCACGCAAGTCGAGCAATGGTTTTTCCATATGAAGCTGGCGGTAGATGAAGGCGATCAACGAAATGGCACCGACAATCATCGTCGCCAAGACGATTGGGTTATCCCAGCCGTCCGAACTTGCTGAACTGACACCGTATAAAATCCCACCAAATCCGAGTGTCGATAAGACGAGTGACAAGTAGTCGAGAGATTGGTCTTTATTTTGGACCATGACGTTCTCTGCTTTCCAAACAGCGAGCGCGAGACCGATGATCGCGAGCGGTAAAATCATTTCGAATAAGACGCGCCAGTCATAGTACTCGACGATATAACCGGAAAGTGTCGGTCCAATCGCAGGTGCCGAGATCATGACAAGTCCGAAAATCCCCATCGCCATTCCCCGTTTTTCACGCGGGAAGCTGACGAGCATGACGTTCATTAAGAGTGGTCCCATTGTTGAGGCTCCGACGGCTTGAATCATTCGACCAGTCAACAACCAGCCAAAGTTCGGCGAGAAGGCCGCGATAGCCGTACCGATGGCGAAGATGCTCATCGAAGTAATGAACAAGCTTCGGTTTGAAAAACGAGTGATTAAATAGGCGGATGCCGGAACGAGCACCCCCGTCACGAGCATAAAGCCGGTCGCGAGCCATTGAACGGTCGAGTAGTCTGCAATTTCGAGATCGACCATGATCGATGGGAGCGCGACGTTCAGTAATGAGTTGTTTAAAAATGCGATGAATGCACCCGCAAAGAGCACCGCCAACATGACGTAAGGCGGTTTCTTTTGGAATTCTGGTTTCATATGGATGGCTCCTTTATTTTCTAAATAGTTATGTGTTGGTAAGTGTCGATGAAATGATTTTATACCCGTTGTATAAATAAAGCAACCATTTTGTACTATTAGTCTAAAAAGGTTTTCGGTGCTATAGTAAAGGTACAAACTAGACAGAACGGAGTCAGGAAAATATGAAAGAGAAAAAGAGAAAAGTTGCCGATATTGCCATGTCTCTCTTCATCGAAAATGGGGTACAGCACACATCGGTGCAAGAGATCATCGACCGCGCTAATATCTCCAAAGGGACGTTTTATAATTACTTCTCATCGAAGACGGATTGTGTCGCTAGTATCCTCGAGAACTTACGATATGATGCAGGGCAACGCCGAATCGAAATGCAGATGGGGCGGGATAAGCGAGATCGTGACGTCTTCATCGAACAGATTTCGATATTGATTCAATTGAACGAAGAGCGAAACTTGCACGCGTTATTTGAATCGATCATGTCGTCGAACGAGAATGAATTGAAGAAGCTTGTACTTCAACATCGCATTTATGAAATCGAGTGGATTGCGATGCGTTTGACGGAAATCATCGGAGAGTCCGTCAGACCGTATTCGATGGAATTGACGGTTCTCTTCAACGGAATGTTGCAACATATCTTGTTTACGAACCGCATCACGAATGCTGCCTACTCTCCTCAAAAAGTCGTCCGAAGCTTATACACGTATGTCGAATTGATTGCCGCTCGGATGATGGAGACAGGAGAGCACGTCTTGAACCCGGTCACGGTCGATCAAATGCGTGGGACGACAGATAAACATCTCATAACAATCGAGGAATTGATCGAGATGGCTACTCGCATCGAAGAGCATGTCGACATGACGGAAGAACAGCGAGATTTGTTCGATGCGATTTCGTTCGAACTTAAACAAGAGCGTCTTCGGAAAATCGTGTTAGAGCAATTGTTAAAGCCATTCCAACGGCTATTTAAAGGCGTGACAGGCGAGACAGAAGTACAAAAGTTCACGAATCTCGTGTGGTTGTATACGCGGACACATTAAAAATCATCCAATATTTCTGGATGGTTTTTTTATTTTTCAATATAAAAGATAGAACAATTGTAGGTTCGTATGGGAAATATGGGTAATAATTAGTGATGGATAATGTTGAAGATGAAAGCGATTGAAGATGGGAGGAATTGAATATGCTAGAAAGTGTGATTGCATTTACTGCAATCGCTCTACTAATAGGTGGAGCGGCATATGGTCTCTATTCTGTATTTCGTTATTTTATCAAAAAGGATATCACTTCATTCCCTATCATATTAGGGGGCTCGATTTTTCTCGCAGGTGTTTGGTTGATCTTCATACTCGGAATTCTTGAAACAAATAATCAAGAAGCGGCTACTGATTTTGAAGAAGAGAGCACAGTAGCAGTTACAGAGGACGAGAGTGAACCTGAACCGGTAATTGAAGAAGAGGTCGAAGAAGTTCAAGAACCTTCTGTGGAAGAGTTTTTACAAGACGTTCAGCCTGAGGAACCAATATCGAACTATAAGGAGTACATGGAATTTTATGAATTACAAATTAACCGAGGATATACTGCTTATGGTCTAGAGTTTGATGAAGTCACAATCGAGAATCGAAACATAATCGTGGTATACGACGCAGACTCAATTATCGAAGTAGGTGTGAATAAAGATTTAGATCAAGTAAAAAATGATCATGTCAAAAGGATTCAAGAAGACTTGACGACAACAATAAGTGGATCAGGAGATACAGGCACAGATAACATAGAATTGGTAGAAGGGTTTGCAGTATTTGAGATGCAGTATGACGGTACAGACTATTTTTCAGTCACTTTAGAAGATATTGATGGCAACATGGTAGATTTATTAGCGAATGACGTTGGGAATTATAAAGGAAAATCATTTGTTTGGATTCAGAATACTGAAGATTATTTCATGAACATAAAAGGGAGCAACGGTAACTGGAACATTAAAGTAATGCAATATTACCCTTCAGATTTAAAAACACTGCCTGGTAAAATCTCAGGATCAGGAGATGACGTGATTTTCTTTGAGGTAGAAAAAGGGTCATATCAGGTTGAAATGAGTCACAATGGAGAAGGGTATTTTTCAATTTTTGTTAACCAACAAGACTTGTTAGCAAATGAAGTAGGAAATTACGAAGGTTCTCAACGTCATACATTTGCAGACACGGATCTCTACGTATTTGTTGTAAAAGCAGATGGAGATTGGAGTATCAACGTTAAAGACTAGTTAAATTAAAACTGATAACGAAATAGTTTAACTTGGACACAGGTATGACAAAATTCTTCCCTTTACAGTAATATAGAAGAAACAAGGAATGGAAAAAAGAATCAAAAAGTTTCCTCGAAAAAGAATTGATTCCTACAAATCCATACGCTACAATCAAATTACCGAAAGCGCTTTCGGGAAGAGGAGAATGACATGGGTACGATTTATGATTTAGCCAAAAAAACAGGATTCTCAATCACGACAGTGTCCAAAGCGTTGAACAATTATAAAGACGTGAGTGACAAGACGAGAGCGAAGATTCTTCAAGCCGCTGCTGAGATGGACTACTTGCCGAACGCACATGCCCAGTCGTTATCGACGAAAAAATCATGGGCGATTGGGGTCATGTTCTCAGAGGCGAATGAAGTCGGGATGAAGCACCCGTTCTTTAACGGAATCATCGAAAGTTTTCGTCACGCGACAGAGGAGCAGGGCTACGATTTAATTTTCGCCTCGCGGAATCTGCGCAATCGTGACATGAGTTACCTCGAACATTTTAAACACCGTGCGGTCGACGGCATCGTCGTCATCTGCTCGGACCGAATGGATGAGCAAGTTCAAGAGCTCATGCGAAGCGACATCCCGATCGTCGTCGTGGATATGGACAGCGCCAACTGTAGCGTCGTTTATTCCGATAATATCGAAGGGGCGCGTCTCGCCGTGAATTATCTCTATGAACTCGGTCACCGAAAAATTGCCCACATCGCTGGGGATGAAACGATTGACGCTGGAGCGGCACGAATCAAAGGATATGAACTTGCGATGCAAGAGCTGGACCTTCCGATTCGACCAGGCTACCTCGTCAACGCCGGTTTCTTCTCGGTTGAGGAAGGGAAACAAGCGATGGAACAATTGCTTGAACTAGACGATCAACCGACTGCAGTCTTTGTGGCCGGGGATCAAATGGCAATCGGTGTCATCGAAGCCATTCACGAGCACGGTCTTCATGTCCCAAATGACATCTCTGTCATCGGATATGATGACATTGAAATGATTCAATACATCACGCCGAAACTGACCACGATTCGCCAAGATACGGACGAAATCGGAGAAGCGGCAGCAGAACTTTTACTTGAACAAATGACCGCGAAAGAGCGACTCACTGAACGTCGCGTCATTCCGGTACGCTTAGTCGAACGGGCATCCTGTGCACCGGTCAAACAGTGATTTATAGCCAATGATGTTTCGAAGTCGCTCTCTTTTCCTCAGTGGATGGAGAGGGGAGCGCGATTTCGAAATTCATTTTTGAAAGAAATCGAAACCGCTTTCGATATTTTATTTCGACGAGAAAGAAAGCGCTTTCGATAATTTTAAACCTCTTTTTGCAAGCGCTTTCTACTATTACTTATAAAAAGGATGGGAACAACACATGCGTAAATTAGTCAGCTTACTCACACTCGGAGCACTTTCAGTTGGCGTCTTGAGCGGTTGCTCAGACAGCGAAGGCGGAGCTTCTGAATCAAAAGATGACGTCTTAAAAGTTTGGTCATTTACGGACGAATTAAAAGAACCAATTAAAACATATGAAGAGAAGAACGGTGTCAAAGTTGAATTGACTATCGTCCCGATCGCGGACTATCCAACGAAATTGAAGCCAGCACTTGAGAGTGGCGTCGGCGCACCGGACGTCTTCACGGGAGAAATCGCATTCCTTAAACAATGGGTTGATGCAGGTTATTGGGAAAACCTTTCGGACGAGCCATACAGTGTCGATGAAATCGCAGACAACTACGTCCCGTACGTGTTTGACCTCGGGAAAGATAAAGATGGAAACGTTCGCGCTCTTTCATGGCAAACGACACCAGGTGGCGTTTACTACAAACGTAGCTTAGCAAAAGAAGTACTTGGTACAGACGACCCGACTGAAATCGGTGAAATGATGAGCTCGATGGACGGTGTCTTCGAAGTTGCTGAGAAGATGAAACAAAAAGGATACAAGATGTTCCCGGACGAAGGTGCGATCCGTTGGTTCTCACAAGGAGCAAACCCAGAAGCGTGGGTCAACGATAAAAACGAACTCGTCTTGACAGAAGATAAGATCAACTACATGGACTATGCGAAAGAACTTCGTGAGAAGCAATACACTGCGCTCGCACCAGAATGGTCACCATCATGGTTCGAAGGAATGGATAAGCCAATCAAAGTGAAAGAGAACGGAAAAGAAACAGAGACACAAGTCTTCTCATACGTCCTCCCAACATGGGGTCTCCACTCTGTATTAAAAGAGAACGCGAAAAAGTCTGCAGGTGACTGGGCTGTCACAAGCGGACCAAGCCCATACTTCTGGGGCGGTACATGGCTCGGAGTCTATGAAGGATCGAAAAACAAAGAAGCCGCTTACGACTTCGTAAAACTCATGACACAGGATGAAGAATTCTTGACAGATTGGGCACAAGAGACAGGCGACGTACTTGCGTTCAACCCGGTCACAGACAAGATCAAAGACGACTTCAGCGATGAGTTCCTCGGCGGACAAAACAACTATGAGTTCTTCCTCGATGAAGCAGATGAAATCACACCAGGTATCGTCACGAAATACGACCAACAGCTCGATACACTTTATGGTGCATCTGTCCTTCAGTATGTAGAAGGGAAAAAGTCAAAAGAAGAAGCGATTGAAGAGTTCAAAAAACAAGCGAAGAACGCTTACCCAGACATCGTTGTAGACTGACGATGACCAACACGAGGGGGGAGCTCCCCCCTCGGTTCTTATGGAAGGAGAAATACACGTGAAAAAACTAGATCGTTACGGCTATCTGTTCATCGCCCCGTTCTGGGTCGTCTTCTTGACATTCAGCATCTATCCGGTCCTCTTAACGCTTTATTATAGCTTCACGAACTATACGGGGAGCCCGGGTGAAGAGGTCGTCGGGTTTGCGAACTACACACGGTTGTTGACGGATACGTACTTTATCGAGGCGTTTTTCAACACCATCAAAATTTGGGGAATTAACTTCGTCTTGCAGATTGGATTGGCGCTTCTCTTGGCGCTCATCTTCTCTGATCTCCGTTTGAAGTTAAAAGGACTATCGTTCTTCCGCTCGTTCTTCTATCTTCCAAACTTGATCACGATCAGTTCGGTCGCGCTCTTGTTCGGTATTTTACTCGACTGGCAGCACGGTTCACTCAACATGGTGTTGATGAAAATCGGCTTGATTTCGGATCCGATCAACTGGTTGGCAGAACCGGTGACGGCACAGTTATCCGTTTCACTCATCTTGACATGGATGTGGTTCGGACATTCCTTCATCATCGTCATGGCAGGGGTATCAGGCATCTCGACAGATTACTTCGAAGCCGCTCACATTGACGGTGCGAACCGTTGGCAGATGTTTACGAAAGTGACGTTGCCGCTCTTGAAACCAATTCTTCTCTACATCATGATCACGTCACTCATCGGTGGACTCCAGTTGTTCGACCTTCCGATGTTGATTACAGACGGGATCGGTTCACCAGACGGTTCGTTGAACACGATGGTGCTTTACTTGTACAACCAAGCCTTCAAGTATAACAACTATGGCTATGCGTCAGCGGTCGCTTACGGCCTATTCTTGATCACGCTGATCTTCTCGGCGGTCGTCTTCAAGGGTATGTTCCGCAAAGAGCGCGCGACACAGAAGGGGGCGTAAGCAATGGAACAAAATGCGGAATCACGGCGAATGCTTCCAGATAGCGAAGCGCAGCCGAAACGGAAAGAGGAGCGTCCGCTTAAAGTGGCGCCGCCTTCTAAGAAGAAAACGAATAAGCGATTCGCACGAGGTTTGATTTATACAGGGCTCATCCTTCTCGCGATTATCTGTTTCATTCCGTTCTTGATGATGATTGTCAACGCGACCCGGACGAATGGAGAAATCATGGCTGGGTTCTCACTTCTTCCGGGGACGGCGCTCGCAGACAACTATGCGACGCTTAGCGAATACATCAACATTTGGAACGGCTTCAAGAACAGCCTGATCATCTCTGTATCGGTGACGGTCTTGTCTGGTTACTTCTCAGCCCTAACGGCTTACGGCTTTACGTTCTATAACTTTAGAGGGAAAAATGCGATGTTCATCTTCATGCTTGTCATGATGATGGTGCCAGCGCAACTCGGACTCATTGGATTCTATGAAATCTCAAAAACGCTCGGTATTTTGGACACGTTCATTCCATTGATTGTCCCAGCGATTGCAACACCGTTCACCGTCTTCTTCATCCGTCAATATACGCAAGCGACGCTTCACATCAGTTTGATTGAAGCGGCACGGATTGACGGTGCGAGCGAGCTACGTATTTTCCACACAATCGCACTTCCAATGATGATGCCAGCGATTGCAACGATGTCGATTTTCACGTTCATCGGCTCATGGAACAACTACTTGATGCCACTTGTCCTCTTGTTCTCGCCTGAGAAATACACGTTGCCTGTATTGATGGGCTTCTTGAAAGGATCACAAGTCGCAGAGAACCTTGGCTCGCTTTACCTGGGCATTGCGATCTCGGTCGTACCGATCATGATTGCCTTCTTGTTCCTCTCGAAGTACATCGTCAGCAGTATTTCGGCAGGTGCTGTCAAAGAATAAATATAGAGAAAAGAGGAAAACACTATGCATTTTAAGAAAGACTTCGTATTCGGGACAGCCACGTCCTCGTACCAAATTGAAGGCGCACATAACGAAGGAGGCCGTACTCCTTCCATCTGGGATATGTTCTGTGACATCGACGGGCGCGTGTTTAAAAAGCATAACGGCGATGTCGCATGTGACCACTACCATCGTTACGAGGAGGACATCCAGCACATCAAAAAGCTAGGTGTCGACACGTATCGATTCTCCATCGCGTGGCCACGCATCTTCCCTGCCAAGGGAGAGTACAACCCAGAAGGAATGGCGTTCTACAAAAACTTGGCGCTGCGTCTACGTGAAGAAGGAATCAAACCAGCCGTCACGATTTATCACTGGGACCTTCCGATGTGGGCTCACGAAGAAGGTGGCTGGGTCAACCGTGAATCGGTCGACTGGTTCCTCGATTATGCGAAAGTCTGTTTTGAAGAGCTCGATGACATCGTCGACTCTTGGATTACCCACAATGAGCCTTGGTGTGCCGGCTTCCTCGGCTACCACGTCGGTGTTCATGCACCGGGTCATCGTGACATGAACGAAGCGGTGCGCGCCGTGCACCACATATTGTTATCGCACGGAAAAGCGGTCGAGTTGTTGAAGCGAGAGATGACGTCCATGACCCCGATCGGCATCACGCTCAACTTGTCACCGATGTACGCGAAGACGGATTCTGCGAATGATCGCCTTGCGATGAACAATGCCGACGGGTATTCGAATCGCTGGTTCCTCGATCCGGTCTTCAAAGGTGAGTATCCAGTCGATATGATGAACTTGTTCTCCAAATATGTGCATAACTTCGATTTCATCCAACCGGGTGATATGGAGACGATTTCGACATCTTGCGACTTCTTCGGCATCAACTTCTACAGCCGCGGCATTGTCGAGTTCAACGCAGCAAACGATTTCTTGAAGGCAGACGCTTACTCGGACTACGAGAAGACGGGCATGGGCTGGGATATCGCCCCGAACGAATTCAAAGACCTGATCCGTCGTTTACGCGCCGAGTATACTGACCTTCCGATCTACATCACAGAGAACGGCGCCGCATTTGACGACGTGCTGGAAAATGGCGAAGTCCATGACGATAACCGGATCGACTACGTCCGCCAGCACCTCGAAGCCGTCTCCGATTTGAACGATGAAGGCATGAACATTCAAGGCTACTACCTCTGGTCGCTCATGGACAACTTCGAATGGAGCTTCGGTTATGAGAAGCGCTTCGGCATTCTTTATATCGACTTTGAGACACAGGAGCGCATTTGGAAAGACAGCGCGAAGTGGTATGCCGGTGTCATCGCCGACCATAAAGCCAAACACGCGGATAGCGTCGAGGCGTAACATGCATCCATCCCCACCGCTACGGGGATGGATTTTTTGTGTGGAATGCTATCTTTTTGGGAACGAAGATAGGGGAGGGGTGTTCTATGAAACGTGAGTTTGCGACATATGAAGTGACGGGATATGACGACCTTGGGAAAATCAAATTCGTTCATTTGAGAGAAGGCGAGTTTGTGTTGCCCGTTGAGATCAAGGGAGATGACTTACGAAAAATCAAGAAGATGATGGAGCTCAATCCAGGTGTGACCGTGATTATTCATGCGGCTATTGATCAGAGACGGATGCGGTTGCTTGAAGTGGAGGGCTATTCGCTCCGGAAAGAGGATACGTAAAACGCTAGCACTGAAAAAGGGCTGGCGTTTGTTTACATAGATTGGGCAACGAAACGCCAAGATAAATCTCACGATTCACTCGTGATGACGCACAAAAGTCACCGACCATGAAACGGTTCGGTGACTTCGTTGGATTGACTGATGCGTTTGACTCTTTTCAATACGTCCCGTTTCGGTAAATTCGGGTAATCATGCTGGATGCGTTCGACGCAGGACACGATGGTTTCGGTTCGTAACAGGTGGATGATCTGCTGATCGATTGAATCAAGTTCAAGAGGTACGTCTTCTTTCGAATTCTCACGATTTAGCCAAAATGATGCACCGAATAAGTGTACGAATACAATCGCCATGACGGTGAGCGTCGATAAATCGATAGACGGAAAGAGTGTCAGTACGACGTATAGACTGATTCCGCTCACTGCTCCGTGCAGAATGGTGTCGATTAGACGCGGTACGTTCGCATGACCAAACGAGCGTAACGCTCCCGTTAACCCATCAACGAACAAACTGAGGATTGTCGACAATAGATAGAAACAACCGAGCATCGCGAGAGTCGATAAGATTCGGAACACTGTGTCTTCAAGCAGATAGATGATAATCAAATCGACGATCAATAGCGGGGCGAGGGCGAGCGCTAAAATCAATGCGCCCCAACCGAGTCCAGTCACAGCCTTCATGAGACATGTGCCCGATATCGTCCAAGTGCGATGATGGCACAGAAGAGACAGACCGTATGGATTACGACCCCGATAAGCATGGCATATGGCAAAATCGATTGGAAGCCAAGACCGAATGCGAGGGCGGCGCTCGATAAAATTAGAAAGCTCGGTGTATAGTTTCGGACGGTTGTTTTCTGCTTATTCGCATGTACCATAAAGTATCCCGCAATGAGTAAAAAGACAGGAAACAACATGATGGGGTAGACCGATTGAAGCAACAGTCCGAGTAATCCGGACAGACCAGCGATAACGGCGAATATAGAAGGATAGTATGCTTTCAAATTTCCAACTCCTTTACTTTTTTCCCTAAATATAACAGCCCTCCTCATTATTGAGAAGGGCTGTCGTTTTTGTTTCAGGCTGATGCTTGATCAGAGCCATCTTGTGCTTTCAATTCTTCACCGTACGAAACGCGGTCTTGAATGCGAACGAACGGAAGGTAGACGGCAACGGCCATGGCGATTGTTGCAATCTGTAAGAGGGCAGCGCGCCATCCGCCAATCAAGAATCCAGAGATGACTGGAGGTGTCGTCCATGGTACTTGAAGCGCGTTGAATGGCTCGACCCAACCCCAAAGGATGGCAAAGTAGACCATGAATGAAGCGATGGCTGGCACGACGACGAATGGGACGAACATGATCGGGTTGAAGACGATTGGCATCCCGAAGATGACCGGCTCATTGATGTTGAAGATACTTGGTGCAAGTGACAACTTCCCAAGCTGCTTCAAGTGTGCCGAGCGTGCAACGATTAAGACGGCAATGATGAAGCCGATTGTGATTCCTGATCCACCGAGTTTCGTGAACACGTCGAGGAATTGAATCGTAACGATTTTTGCGTTCTCGCCAGCGACGAGCGTACCACCAGCATCGAGGATGGCTTGGTTTTGAAGTGCATTCGCTGTGAGAAGTGGTCCCATGATTCCCATGAGGATTGCGGCACCGTGAATCCCACACCACCACATGACGGACATGAGCACCATGATGATGACGGCTCCAGCGAGTGTGTCTGTCAAGTTTTGAAGTGGTGCTTGAAGCACATCATAGATGACTTCTGTGAACGTACGCTCTGCAACCGCTTGGAAAATCGCAAACGTCGCAACGGCGAGCGAGATGATCGCTAAACCAGGAACAAGTGCAGAGAATGAGTTCGATACGCCTGGCGGGACACCGTCTGGCATTTTAATGCTGATCCCGCGCTTGATGAACTGCGAGTAGATGAATCCGACTGTCAATCCGACGATGATGGCAGCGAGGACACCTTGTCCACCTGTCCATACTTTTGGAATGACGCCACCGACGAATTCCCCAGATTCAGACAAGACAGAAGCTTGTGTGATGATGAGGAACGAGATGATTCCGAGGATACCAGCTGGCACGCCTTCAATCTTTTCGTTCTTGACGTATGAGTAAGCGATTCCAAAAACACCGATTAAAGCAAGGATGTCAAACGTCGCACCGACGACTTGCGTGAGCGGGAGTGACCAGTCTGCTCCAAATAGACCTGACATGAAGTCAGCCCAGCCTGGAATCGGTAACGCCAGGATGAGGAGGAACAACGATCCGATGATCGTCATCGGCATCGTGAGGATGAACCCGTCCTTAATCGCAAGGACGGGCTTGGCGTTCGCGAAGCGAACAAAAGCAGGGGTGAACTTTTCAAATACTCTTTCTAAGCGGCTCATAGGGGAACCTCCTTATAGGTCTTCAGCGCGCGTAGCGATGATCTCTTTATACCAATGGAACGACTGTTTCTTCTTCCGTGCGAGACCGTTGTTGTGGTCGACATAGATGAAGCCGTATTGTTTCTTATAACCGTTCAACCAGCTGAGTAGGTCGATTGCAGACCAAGCATAGTAACCGGCAACGTTGATGCCTTGTTGAACAGCGTGTTTGACTGCACGAAGGTGTCCTTCGATGTACTCAATCCGTGGCGTGTCCATGATCTCACCGTCGACGATTGGGTCGACATCACCGAGACCGTTCTCTGTGATATAGATTTTGACGTCGCCGTAACGATCTTTCAGCATGTGCATCCCAGCGAGGAACGCTTCCGGTGAGATCTCCCAATCCCACTTCGTATATACTTTGTCATCCATCTTGACCGTCTTGTAGACGCCATCGAATGATGGGTTACCCGGACGACCTGTCGAGTTCTCACGTCCACCGGCCATGACGAGCGCCGAGTCATTCTTCATGACGCGCTGCGGGCTGTAGTAGTTGAGACCGATAAAGTCGTTCATCGGAGCGGTACGTTTCAAGACGTCGAGTTCTTCCTCTGTCATTTCAGGAAGGAGACCTTGTTCATGTAAACCGTTCACGACGTACTCTGGATATTCACCTTTCAAGATCGGGTCATAGAACCAATGTGTCGCATAAGCATTCGCATGCATTTCGGCAAACTTGTTCTCCTCTGCGTCATCGATACTGAACGCCGGGTTGAACACGTGTGTGATCCCGATTTCGCCAGTGTGACCGTTTTGTTTGAAGAGCTCAACGGCACGGGCGTGAGCGACGAAGACGTTATGTGTCGTTTGGAAATAGCCTTTGACGTCGCCTTCGATACCTGGCGGGTGTGCGCCTGTTAAGTATCCAAGTGAGCAGAAGATGACCGCTTCGTTGAACGTGATCCAGTGGTTGACACGGTCACCGAACGATTGGAAGCAAGTATCTGCGAAACGGACGAATGCGTCAACTGTCTCTTTGTTCTTCCAGCCGCCTTTTTCTTCAAGTGCTTGTGGGAGGTCCCAATGGTAGAGCGTGACGAATGGGACGATGTCATGTTTCAAACATTCGTCGATCAAGTTGTTATAGAACTCGAGTCCTTTTTCGTTCACTTCACCCGTACCGTTCGGGAAGATACGCGGCCATGAGATGGAGAAACGATACGATTCGAGTCCCATCTCCGCCATGAGCGCGATATCTTCTTTATAACGATGGTAATGGTCGACTGCGACGTCGCCGTTTGTGTTTTCAAATGTCTTACCAGGAATTTTCGAGAAGACGTCCCAGTTCGAGAGGCCTTTCCCGTCCTCGTTCCATGCGCCTTCGACCTGGTAAGAGGCCGAAGCAGCGCCGAACAAGAAATCTTTAGGCATTTTCAAAGTCATCACCTCAGTTTATTTATTTACAAGTTTCAATGAGTGGTCTAATACTTTCGCACCGTTCATCATGCCGTAGTCGACTGTGTTGATGACGTCGATTGGAACACCTTTTGGTTCGCAGATTTGCTTCCCTTTTGAAAGGAGGTACTTCACTTGTGGTCCGAGAAGTGCAACGTCGATGTTGTCAACGTAAGTTTCCATCTCCGATTCTGGGTAAGCTGCGATTTCAGCTTCGATGCCACGTTCAGAGGCAACCGCTTTCATTTTTTCTACTAACATACTTGTTGACATACCTGCCGCACAGAAGAGTCCGATTTTAATCATTTTTGATCCATTCCTTTCAATTCGTTGATTTCGTTTTGCATATTCATCATATATCCAAGCATTTCTTTGACGAGAATCGTGTTCATCAAGTGATCTTGCGCATGCACCATGAGGACACCAACCGTTGCCGATTTACCTTGTGCTTCGAGCGTCACGAATTTCGTTTGAATCGCATGTGCTTCTTTTAATGTCGCGTCACCAGCAACGACTGCTGCTTCGGCTTCGTCTTTCTTTCCTTCTTGCATGAGGAGCATCGCTTGATGGTAGCTCGCTTTGGCGTCACCCGAGAGGGCGATGAGACCGAAAATATCTTCCGGTGAGATTTCGATTGTTTCAGAAACCATAATATCTCTCCTTTTTGTATGGATAAATAAAATTCATAGGTACAAATATTTTCTACACGTTGATAGTAGCACGAAAGCGTTTTCGTGTAAACCCTTTCTTTTCGAAAAAAATGCATAAAAAATGCGCACGAGAAAAGCATCTCTCGGGCGCGTTTAGGATTTGATGTTCGAGACTTTGAGCATTTTGACATGTTTAAAATGATGGATGGAACGAGAGACGTCGAAGATTTGTCCGTTCGTCAAATAGACGGTGTTGTCGACGATCAAGGCTGGGTCATTCTCGTTCAGGTCGAGCAGGTCGGCGGACTCTGAATCTAAAAAGTCTGCGTAAATGACTCGGTCGGCGAATCCGATGGCAAGTTTTTGGTCGTTTCGTAAATACGTGTAGATCGACTTTTGAACAATGTTCTCATCCAAGTAGATGACGAGCTCTTTTCGGAAGTATGAATCCTCTACCGAGAACGGGTGGTCATCGACGAGACGTAGCCGCTTCACGAAGTAGACAGGTGTCCCGATCGGGCACTTCATACGTTCGGCGACCTCATCGTTCGCCTCCGTCTGTTCGAAGTGTAAGACGCGTGTCTCGACTTTTCGACCGCTGAAGTCACTTGTGAGACCTTGGAGTTTTTCTAAATTGATGTAATCACTATTGTAATGGTCACGGACGAAGACGCCGCTCCCTTGAACTTGATAGACGTATCCTTTGTTGACGAGGATCTCGATCGCTTTTCGGACCGTGTTGCGGCTGACGCCATACTTGTTGGCATACTCATCCTCGGTCAATAATTTATTCGTATGTTGGTATACGTGATTGACGATGTCCGCTTCAATCTGACTCGCAACTTGCTTGTACTTCGGAGACATACAGTTCTACACCTTTCAAAAAAATTTGTGGGAATGAATTTGGTAACAGTATAGCAGATAACCTTTGTAAGCGGATACGTTTCGTTCGTCAATTGTTGAAAAAAGTCGAACGATTCAATGCTAGAATATTCGGAAAATGTGAAACAATGAGGACATAGAGTACGTATATAGGAGTAATGCATAAGAAGGAAAGGAAGTGCTCTAGTTGACTGAGGCACATTGGCATATGGAAGAAACAACATGGCGCAAGTCACACCTTCGGGTCGGCTATACATTATTGGTGTTTGTTGTGACGGCCATTATTTTATCTTTTTTCGGACGTTATGTCTGGTTGACGATTCCGTTCGTCTTGATTGGAATGGCCATGATTGGATTAGACGTGAAGAAGTATCGGATGCGTCGTACGCATATGAAAGATCGAGATGTCGTGAAGTTACTAAAATGGAACCTACTGTATGATTTGATCAGTTCGGGTGTTCTCGTCTCCTTGATTTCGGCTCTGCTAATCTTTCAATATGACAGTTTGATGTTAGCGATCGGATTGCTCGTATGGGGAGTAGTAAGCGATCAGATGTCACGGATGTTTCAAAAGAAGTTAAATGAACGTGTTCCGCTGTTACAGCAGTTAGATTTGGAGCGACGAAATCAATGATTGAACGGATGACACAAGAAAAAGCATGGAAGCGTTTATTCGACCAATGGATATTCGGCTTGTTTGGAACATTTGTAGTACTGATGTTACCGATCAGTTTATTAACAGATGACCTTACGTGGGGCGTGTTATATATCGCCTGTGCGCTCATTCCGCTGAACATCTTATATGTGAAGCGCTATCGAATGCGTCTGAGGTTTCAACCAGAACTGAAAGGATTGTATCGTCGTCAACTCGTTCGGGACGGGTTCAACAGTGCTGCCTTTTTCCTCGCGTTGAATCATCAATTACTGTTCGCCTCAAACGTGGCGTATGTGTGTGTCACGGTATTCATCGGTGGTGCGATGCTATGGACGTTAAACGTGAACAAACAAACGAAACAACAAGATATGGAGTATATACATTTCGACAAGGAGGCGATATAGGTGGCACAAGACGTAAAGTGGATGCGACGAATGAGACGTTATGCCGTACCCATCTTGATTCTTTATGTCACGGCCATTATTGTCGCTCTCTTATTAGAGAAAATGTGGCTCATCCCCATCATGGCGTCAGTCTCTATGATCATCGTCGTGATGGGCTATCAAGAGATGCGTATCATGTGGCGAATGACAAAACATCCGAAAGCTCATCGAATGCTTATATTCCAATACGTATTCGAATGGGTGGATGCGATTTTGTTGACGGCGCTCATGGTGACGCTTCTGACAGCGGAAGATTTTGGTCTCGTGATCGGTCTCTTTTTTGGGATATGGGGAGTACTCAGTCCGATTCGGCAGAAGTGGTTCACGAAGCAACTTAAACAAATCGATCCGGAATTACCGACGTATGAGGAAGTGATTGAAGGGAGTGTACTAAATGGACCGTCAATTTGAACTCACGATAACGCATGCCAAACAATTCGAACGGTTCTTTGGCTGGCCGGTACTCGTCATATTCCTCATTTCGTTCATCACCATGTTACGGACACAGGCGACGTGGGTCATCCCGGTCATGTTGGTCGTATCCATTGGTATGGCTTATAAAGGATATATGGAATATCGAGTCATTCGCCCTTTTGCCGAACATCAAAACGTCGTTCGGGTGTTGCGATATCGACTCGTTGACTGTTGGATTAGTGCTGTTTCGTTATTTGTGCTCTTCATCCCGATGTATGTGAACGAAGATGCCTTCATCCTGACCGGTGGGATCGTCGCCCTTTGGGGGTTAGCGAAATCGTATCGAGAGAAGAAATGGGAAGAGCGAATCCATGCGCACCAGTCAGAACTACCGACGTATGAAGAAGTGTTGGAAGGAGGAGAGAACATATGGAACTATCACCAAAAGTAAAAGCGCAAATCGACACGATTTTAAAAGTAGACCGTTTGACGAAATGGGGTGTCGGCATCATCGGCATCGGACTCGTCGTCAGTTTTTTGATTTACGCCTCGTATTGGACAATTTCGGACGGCGTTGTTTCGGGAACGTTATATGCGGTGCTCGCTGCAGTCTTGACGGGTATTTTTATACAATATCGGATGTGGCTGCGCTTTGTGACGAATCAGACGGCACGAAACCTCTTATCGTTCAAAATGATCGCGCACACGCTCGCTTTGACGGGTGTCGGGATTTATGGACTCTTTTACTTCACGAGTGAAACGACGGGCACACAATCGTTCCGTATGTTCCTCCTTTCGCAACTGACGTTTTTCGGGATTGAATACTTGGCGAAGCGGTTCGACCGCGTCATTCAATCTTATGACGAGAACTATTTGACGGATCAAGATTTAAAAGAAATTCGTGAGGTCCGTGAATACGAGAAGGAGCAACGTCGTGAACAAACGTGATCAGATGAGAGAATTAACGACATTCGATGAATCTGGGAAGTGGACTGTTAGTATGATGAGTGGGGCACTCGCACTCATGCTTTTCTTCGCTGTAGAGAAAGGGTGGATTTCGTTAGTAGGTGTATTGGTGATTTCGGAAATCGCTGCCTTACCTGCATGGAAGAAGACGTGGGACCGAGAAGCAATCAAGAAGCGCTATTTGCTATCGAGAGAAGCAAAACGACTCGCGCATTGGAACTCAATCACTGGTTTGATTGCGTACCCATTTGTCATCGTCTTTCTATATTTCACAGTTACAGGGCAGATTTCGACGCTTGCTTTCTTTGTGACGATTGCAGTGCTCATACCTAGTTCTATGATGATGCATCGATTGTATGAACAACATATGGTCCGACTTGATGAGAACTATGTCACAGAACGTGAATTAAGAGAAGAACAAAAATGGGGGAGCGCGTGACTCACTCTAGAAAGTAGGAATATGAAGTGAGGATTGCGACGTATAACATTTGGAACCATGACACGCTATGGCAAAAACGAATCGACGCGGACGTAATTGCACTTCAAGAAGTCCGTTCTTACGAAGAGGGTAGTGTGGCTCATGACATTGCGGAAGCGACGGGTTATCCGTACTGTGTCTTTCATGCTTACCCCGACTCACCGGACGAAGGACTCGCTTTTTTGAGTAAAATTCCCTTGTCTTCAGTTGAAGCGATTTGGGAAGAGGATGTGGAAGAGTCAAACTTTTGTGCGACCCGAGTGACGCTTATCTTCGGCGGTCAGGAATGGGGACTCACGAATGTGCATCTGAACTGGCGCTCTTCTTCGATTCGAGAATGCCAGATGGAAGTGGTACGAGACTGGTTAAGCAAGGGGCGCCAAAAGGCGATTGAGGTGTTGTATGGAGATTTCAATGATCATCCTCGATCGAATATCTATGATGATGTATCAGATGCAGGGTGGCTGGACGTGACGACGTTTGTTGCGGGAGAATCACAACCGACGTTAGACGTAAAGCACAATCCATACTTGCAATCTTCTCATCTCGAGCAGCCTGAACGATATGATTGGATTCTGTTTCGTTCGGAATGTAGTGAACTCGAGGTTCAGCATGTCGATGTATTTGGAGATGTGCGAACGAGTAAGAACGTTATACCGAGTGATCATTACGTTGTGATGGTTGACTTCACCGTAAATTAACAAGGAGGATGTGCGATTTCGCATCCTCCTTTTATTTGAATAATCGAGCGATGAACCCCACACATGCCGCAAAGGGAAGAAGGAGAAGAAGTCCGAGCCATTGATTGCGCCAAACGACAAACCAGAAAGCGGCTTGCAGACATAGGATACCGACTGCAGCAAAAATCACGAATAAGAATGCTTTCTTACGGGTGGAGCGGTCTTCCCACCATTCCTTGAAATAAGGGAAACTGCAGAGAAAAGCCATCGCCATGAAGAAAATCGCAGGAAACAACATGACATCCCCTAACGTGCTATTCCCTTCAAACTCGAGCCACCTGGATAAGACGGATAACAGAATGCCGATCAATAGGAAGATTCCACCCATGTGTTTCCCCTCGTTTCTTTACTCGTTACTTGTATCATGCCCGTTCTCTCCCTACTCGAAAACCTGATACATTGATGGCATTTTAGTGAAAGTGGTGACTTTTACATGAACGGTAAAAAAGTATTTAGCGACAATTTTTCAGATTGCTCTATCCAACACGGCTTGTACTCGATAGCATGAAAGCGTATCTGGAGAAACGGCTAGGTATGAGATAAAAGCGCCAGAACTCTACGGAGTTGACGAGGACGAAGGTGATCGAGATTTCGGCGGATGCCTTCCAGTCGCGTGTCACGACTGAGAGAGTCTTGATAAAACGTTCGGGTGACCGGGCGGACAAAACGAGACTTAATGACATCACTCAAAAAAGCCCGTTTCCTTTTTCGAGAAATCGAAGCAAAGAGGAGATTTGTTTATGTGTGGAATCGTAGGGATGATCGGACAAATTGGAACGAAAGAGATTTTATTGAAAGGGCTTGAAAAGCTCGAGTATCGTGGCTACGATTCAGCAGGAATTGCCTTAGTCGGTGAAAACGTTCGTACGTTTAAAGAAGTAGGACGGATTCAAGCACTCCGTGACATCGTACCGGCTGATGCTGAAGGGACGATCGGAATCGGTCATACGCGTTGGGCGACACATGGGGTACCGAGCGTACCGAACGCCCACCCGCATCAAAGTACAACTGGACGCTTCACGCTCGTGCATAACGGCGTAATCGAGAACGATGAACAATTGAAAGCCACGCTCGACGTCCCGTTCCTTTCAGAGACGGACACGGAAGTCATCGTCCAGCTCATGGAAAAACACTTCGTCGAACTCGGTGATGTCGAGGCGGCGTTCCGCAAGACGCTTTCGGACCTCCACGGTTCGTACGCGATCGCGATGATCGACTCAGAGGACAAAGAGCGCCTCTATATCGGGAAGAACAAGTCACCGCTCCTCGTCGGACTTGGTGACGGCACGTTCAACGTCGTCGCATCAGACGCGATGGCGATGCTCCAGGTGACAGACCAGTACCTCGAGCTTCACGACGGTGAGATCGTCATCCTCACACGTGAGTCGGCGACGATCAAGACGCTCGACGGCGACGTGCTCGAGCGTGCACCATACACGGCCGAGATTGATGCGTCAGACATCGAGAAGGGCACGTACGCGCACTACATGTTGAAAGAGATGGACGAGCAGCCGGCCGTCATCCGCAACATCATCCAGCACTACCAGAACGAGAACGGTGAGATCGAACTCACGGACGGCGTGCGCGAGCTCGTGTCGGAAGCGGACCGGATCTATATCGTCGCATGTGGGACGAGCTATAATGCGGGACTCGTCGGAAAAGATATTTTGGAGCGCATCGCCGGCATTCCAACAGAAGTGCACGTTTCTTCTGAATTCGGCTACAATATGCCCCTCTTAAGTGAACGTCCGTTATTCGTCTTCTTATCACAATCCGGTGAGACGGCGGACAGCCGTGCCGTCCTCGTCGAAGTGAAGAAACGCGGATACAAAGCGCTCACCATGACGAATGTACCGGGTTCAACGCTCTCACGCGAAGCGAACGAGACGATGCTTCTCCACGCCGGACCAGAGATCGCGGTCGCGTCGACGAAAGCGTACACGGCGCAAATCGCCGTCCTCGCGATTCTCGCGTACGACATCGCTCGTGCGACAGGGAAAGAATTGCCGTTTGATCTCATGCCGGAGCTTGCCCGAGTTGCGACCATCATGGACTCGATCATGGCGCAAAAAGAGTTGTTCGAAGACCTTGCGGAACGTTATTTGAAAACGACACCGAACACGTTCTTCATCGGTCGTGGGCTTGACGCTTCTGTCTGTCTCGAAGGAGCGCTCAAAGTAAAAGAGATTTCGTATATCCAAGCGGAAGGGTACCCAGGTGGGGAACTGAAGCACGGATCGATCGCCTTGATTGAAGACGGGACACCGGTCATCGCGCTCATCTCACAACCGAAGACGAACTTGAATATTCGTGGGAACGTCAAAGAAGTCGTCGCCCGTGGTGCGAACGCCTGTATCATTTCGATGCAAGGAGTCGAACATGAGAATGATGACTTCATCTTGCCGCACGTCGAGCCACTCTTGGCACCGCTCATCAACGTCTTACCGGTTCAGTTGATGGCATATTATGCGGCGCTCGCCCGTGGCTGTGACGTCGACAAGCCACGTAACTTGGCGAAATCGGTGACAGTGGAATAAATAATGAAGAGGCTGAGTTAATAAAAACTGCACTTTGTTTGTTGGATACTTTCAACATACAAAGTGCAGTTTTTAATTAGTTCCTTCGGATTGCCTTAGAATAAATGATTGAATCATTGTATCGAATCGATAGTGTTCAAGTAAGGATTTGTTCTTTCTTGAAATGTTTAATCCGTACTCAGGTTTACTCTTTTGTCCGGGTTTATCGTAATCTCGATCAACGAATAATTCATTTGGGGCTAACCAAGCGACGTTAGGGATTAGATAAAGTTCAGGGTGTGCGTCTTGGGTGAATAAAAGAAGTGTCAAATAAAGGTTTGGAGTCGTAAGGTCGAATTTACTTTTTTGCATAAAAACATATCCTGAATTACGAATTGCTTTTACTTGAATCTCACAAAAGCGGTTATTGGAATCTTTAATGACAAAATCGACTCCGTGATCATCTACTTCTGATGTATAGACGTCACATCCGTAGGACGCGAATTCCATTTTTGCATAGTACTCTGCATATCTTCCGAGCTGTAAGTGGTTTAAATGCTCCCAATTAAAGTTAGGCAATTCTGTCCATTCCTCTCTGTAAATACAAGATGTAATAAATTATAATACAATTCATTACAAGAATAGATATTTTAATCTAAAAGTATATCTTTAATGAACTGTCGATTAAACCGTAGATGAATACTTTCATGAAGACTTTAGCTCCTTATTAAGGAGTGAGTCTAGTGACGTAGACATAACCTTTTTACTCCTTGCCGATATCTTTGCCAACAAGCAAAATAGTAGGAGAAGTAAGCGGTTCCAACTTATGATTAGATAAAGATAAGCGATGAAAGAAGGGCTGACATGAACGTATACATTGCTTGTCATAGCGGGTTTGTGACAAGTGCGATGGCGGCGAAGTTGTTCGCACAGGCAAGCGAGGGGCGCTTGTCTTGTACGATTACGCACGGAACGATTCAAAACATCCCGAATGAGGTGGATTTGATTCTCTATCAGGAAGGGGCGACCCCGGTCACCCATCCGACCGCACGTGTCCGGTCAGTCCGACAACTCCTGTCGCTCGAGGAATACCGACTACTTGTCGAAGAATGGATGGATGAGCATGAGACATGAGTGGACCGCGCGAGAGCGGTCGATTTTACTACACTTATTGGCAACTGAGACATCGACACCGCTCGCCGAAATCGCGCAGGCGGTGAATTTGTCTGAGCGCACGATTCAACGAGAACGACAATTACTTGAAGGCATCTTAAAAGAGTTCGAACTTGAACTCGCTTGGCAACGCGGTCATGGACTGAGCCTGGTTGGCAAACCAGCTGCGAAACAACAGTTACGAGAAGATCTCATCTTATCTGCAGAAGCGATCCCCACGAGCGAGGACCGCTTATTTGAACTGGCGTGGCGTCTCTTGTTTGAGAACGATACACTCAAATTGCAGGCGGTCGCTAAACAGATGCACGTTTCGCCGAGCACGTTGACGCAAGACTTAGAGAAATTGGACAGATGGTTCGAAGAGTATCATTTAGAAGTTGAACGGAAAAAAGGTGTTGGGGCTAGAGTGCTCGGTTATGAGTCCGAGAAGCGTAAGCTACTCATCAACGCTCTGCTTGCCCATTGGGACACGCTCGCATTTTATCGCTTCGTCCGTGGAGAAGACGACTACATTCCTGCTTTTTTGAAGACGGTACCATGCGAGGAGATGCTTGAAGGTCTTCGAGACGGTTATGATTATTTGAAATCCCGTAGGTTTGAGCGGATGGACGACCGCACCATCATGCGAGTCACGTTCGCTTACGGCGTGCAACAAGAGCGGTTAGCGTCTGGATTCTTTTTAGAGATGTATACGAAAGGACGGTCCGAGGACTATCTGAAAGTTGCCACCGATATGGAAGCGGCTCTCGGTATCACTTACTCGATGGCGGAACGCGTCTGGTTCGCGGAAGAGGCGAATCGTCTGCGCTCAATTAAAGATCAAATGAAAGAAGACGAGGAAGAACGCTGGATCATGCAGATTCGGGTGCATAAACTGATTCATCACGTCTCGCTCATCTACGGGTTCACCTTTACGGATGACGCGGCTCTCGAACGAGGACTGCTTGCTCACATCCTCTCGAGTATGAATACGCAGGCGCTACCAGAGACGAGTACGGTCAAGCCCCACATCGACCGCGACTATCCGGGACTTCGTTCGGCGATTCAACAGGCCGCCGACATCGTCTTTGGGACGAATACGTTCTCCGAAGAAGAAACGGTTTTTTGGGCGATGCACTTTGCGGCAGCACTCGTCAAACCGGTGCGCCGCCGCGAATATCGGGCGCTCGTCATCTGTTCGGCCGGACTCGGTTCGTCGAAGATGCTCGTCAATCGGGTACGCCAAGAGTTCCCAGAGATGCAAGACGTCGTCAACTCATCACTTTTCGGACTCGAACAGCACCGATTGGAAGAATATGATGTCATCTTGTCGACGGTACCGTTACCACCGCTATCGGTACCAACGTTAATCGTCAACCCGCTTTTGACGAGTGAAGAAGTGCAACGCGTCCGCCATCTCTTACTGTCATTACCGCAATCCTTTCAGACACTCGCAACGAAGCCGCGGTCAACGATGCTTGATTTCGCAGAACTCGGGGAATTGGTCGAGACGTTCGAGCGGATGGATGACCAGTTCGATTTGGTCACGCTCAATAATACGGACCGTTTAGAAGATATCTTGCTTGATATCGGTACACATTTAGAAGAACGTGACCTCGTACAAAGCGGGATTCAGCTCTCTGCCCAACTGCTTCGTCGTCACGAGGTCGCGGGCCTTGGTGTGCCGGGTACGAAACTGGCGTTATTCCACGGACGACATGCCTCGATTGAGAAGGCGAGTGTGTTTGCGTTTGATTTAACGACATCGATCCCACTCCTCATGATGGATCAGTCGACCGAACCCGTGACACGTCTCCTTGTCTTGCTTGCACCGGAAGAAGCACGTGACGTCGAGCTTCAGTTCCTAAGTGCGATCAGCGGGTCGCTCATTGAGAGCGAGGAGCATATGCGTCTTTATAGCACGGGAACGAAAGAAGATCTTCGTTTACTCCTGCACGAATGCATGAAGAAAATGATTCATGAAACATTGTATGAAAAATGACCGAACCATGGTCATTTTTTTGTTTGGCACAAAATGTTGCCAAAGTGTGAACTGGATTGAATTGAGAAAGCGCTTACTCCAGGCATACAATACAGGTGTAGAGCACAAACCGGTTAGCTACACTACACATTCAACCTTTCACATTTAAACGACTGGAGGTTTTATACATGGCGAATACGCAAGCAAGCTCGGGCGGGGTCCGAGTCAAAGTACAACGGTTCGGTAGTTTCCTCAGTGGGATGGTCATGCCGAACATCGGCGCCTTCATTGCCTGGGGGATTATCACAGCACTCTTCATTCCAACAGGATGGTGGCCAAACGAAAAATTAGCAGAACTCGTTGGTCCAACCATCACGTATCTCTTACCATTACTCATCGGTTTCACTGGTGGTAAATTACTTCATGACGTACGAGGCGGTGTCGTCGGGGCACTCGCCACGATGGGGGTCATCGTCGGTACCGACATTCCGATGTTCCTCGGTGCGATGATCATGGGTCCACTCGGTGGTTATGTCATCCGCCAAGTCGACCGTGCCCTTGAAGGCAAAGTTAAAGCAGGATTTGAAATGCTCGTCAACAACTTCTCAGTTGGAATCATCGGTGGTCTTCTCATGCTTGGAGGATTTGAAATCTTCGGTCCGATCATGAGTGCCCTCGATAAAGTCATGGCGGCAGGTGTTGACTGGATCGTCGGCGCGAAATTGCTTCCGATTGCGAGTCTGTTCATCGAACCGGCAAAAGTTCTCTTCTTGAACAACGCCATCAACCACGGGATCTTGAGTCCGCTTGGTGTCGATCAAGTCGCCGACGCTGGAAAATCAGTTCTCTTCTTACTTGAAGCAAACCCAGGACCAGGTCTTGGATTACTTCTCGCCTATATGTTCTTCGCCAAAGGTGCAGCGAAACGTACGGCACCGGGTGCAGCCATCATTCACTTCCTTGGTGGGATTCACGAGATTTACTTCCCATACGTGTTGATGAAGCCGGTCTTGATCCTTGCGATGATCGCAGGGGGCGCAACAGGGATCTTCACGTTCGTACTCTTTGATGTCGGTCTCGTCGCACCTGCTTCACCAGGTAGTATCTTTGCCATTCTTGCGATGGCGTCACGCGGTTCATATCTCGGACTCGTGGCAGGGATTCTCTTGTCAGCAGCGGTCACGTTCGCTGTGGCGAGTGTCATCTTGAAATCGAGCGCAGCAGAGGAAGTATCACTCGAAGAAGCGACACAAAACGTGAGTGCGATGAAAGGCAAACAGTCTTACGCATCGGCTCTCGTGACAGATCGTCTTGATAAAGTCGACCACATCATCTTCGCTTGTGACGCTGGAATGGGATCGAGTGCCATGGGAGCATCGGTTCTCCGGAACAAGGTCAACAAAGCGAACTTGCCAATCAAAGTGACGAACACGTCCATCAGCAACTTGCCGAAAGACGCCCAGTTCGTCATCACACACGAAGATTTGACGGAGCGTGCGGAAGCGCAAGCACCGGATGCGATTCATCGTTCGGTCACGAACTTCTTGAACGCCGATTACTACGACCAATTGGTAGAAGAAATTAAAGCGGAACGCAGCAAAATTTCTTGAACTCAGAACAGATAGAGATACGGTTTAGCCATTAGGAGGAAATCAAAATGCCATTCATTCAAACAGAGATGATTCGACTTAACCAAACATTCGCAACGACAGAGGAAGCGATCACAGCAGCCGGAGCCGTCCTACAAGACGCCGGCTGTGTGACGCCGGAGTATGTAGAAGCGATGCATGAACGTCAAGCGATCGCCAACGTCTATATCGGAAATCACGTCGCCATTCCACACGGTACAGAAGCAGCGAAATCAGCGGTTCAGAAGACGGGGATCTCGTTCCTGCAAGTACCAGACGGTGTCGACTTTGGAGGTCAAACGGCCAAACTCGTCATCGGAATTGCAGGCGTGAATGATGAACATTTAGAGCTGCTTTCGCAAATCGCGATTCTCTGCTCGGACGAAAGCAATGTGGAGCGTCTTGTTCAGGCGAAAACGAAAGAAGAAATCTTGGCGCTCTTTATGGAAGAGGTGGCGTAAATGAAAGCTGTTCATTTTGGTGCAGGGAACATTGGACGAGGATTTATCGGATTATTGCTCAATCAAAGCGGTTACGAGGTGACGTTTGTCGACATCAATGACACTGTCATCGAAGCGCTTGAGGTAAAACGTCATTATGAGGTCGGATTCGCAGAAGACGGCGTCGATCGTATCATTGTCGACCGTGTTCGCGGTGTCAACAGTTTAAAAGAACCGGCTCGTGTCGTGGAATTGATTGCAGAAGCAGATCTCGTGACGACGGCTGTCGGACCGTCACTCCTCTCAAAAGTGGCACCGTTGATTAGCGAAGGACTTCGTGCTCGTGAAGTCGAAGACGCCCCGGTTTATGTCATTGCATGTGAGAACATGATTGGTGGGAGTGCGATTCTTCGTCAAGAAGTAGAGGCGTGTGGCGGTGTCGGGGAGGCGAATGTCTTCTTCCCGAACGCGGCTGTCGACCGCATCGTCCCACTACAACAACATGAGGATCCACTTTACGTGGAAGTCGAGACGTTCCATGAATGGGTCATCGAGACACAAGGGCTCAACGAACAACCACCGATTCAAGGTGTGACATGGGTTGAAGAAATCGGACCGTATATCGAACGGAAATTATTCACGGTCAATACGGGACATGCCATCGCCTCTTATATTGGCTCGTTGTTCGGGAAGGCGACGATTGACGAGGCATTGAAGGATCGCCGTGTGCGTCAAGTCGTCCAAGGCGCTTTATATGAAACAGGTTGGTTATTGCTTGAGAAATATGGATTCGAGGCGAAAGAGCATAGCCAATACATTCAAAAAATCATCAAGCGCTTTGAAAACCCGAAATTGAAGGACGAAGTGTCGCGCGTGGCGCGTTCGCCGATTCGTAAACTTGGACCGAGCGACCGTCTCGTCAAGCCGGCACGCGAATTGATGGATAACGGCATCGAGCCAAACGAACTCGCTTACGGGATTGCAGCAGCCCTTCATTACTACAACCCGGAGGACTCGGAATCGTCGGAGCTGAACTTGTCGATCGAAGAACACGGCATCTCGTCAACGATTGAAAAATACCTTCATCTTCATGAAGGGGACACGTTGACCCAGTTGATTCTCGATCAATATCATTTGATTCGGGAAGAAGAAAAAGAACGCGTGTCGTAACTAAAAATCGCTCCTGTCTATTTGACAGGAGCGATTTTTAGTGTTTCCCGAACTCGAGATAGGTGGTCGTCTCTTTGACATGAAACGGAACGTCTGTCTCAGACAACGGAAGACTGAAGTAGTAGCCCTGTACGTAGTCACACGATTCCTTGAGTAGCCATTCGAGTTGAGCGGATGTTTCCACACCCTCCATGAGAACTTTCATACCCAGGTTGTGACCGAGTTGAATCATCGAGCGGACGATGGCCTCTTGATTGCGGTCGGTGAACAGGTTTTCGATAAACGTTCGATCGATTTTCAGCACTTGCACAGGAAGTTCCCGAAGTTGGCTGAAAGAAGAATAGCCGGTCCCAAAATCATCGAGAGAAATGAGGATCCCGAGCTGATGCAACTGCGTCAGTTTTTCACGAGTCGAGGCCTCATATGAAAGCATCGAGGACTCGGTCACTTCCAATTCGAGATACATCGGGTCCATCCCCGTCTCCAAAAGAATGGATTGTAGCGTATCAACAAAGTCTTCGCGCGCAAATTGGAGCGGGGAGACGTTAAGAGATAATGTAAAGGGACGTATCCCAGTTCGTTGCCAACGTACCCAAGTGCGACAGCCTTCCCGAATGACCCAATGACCAATCGAATGAATTAACCCCGTGTTTTCTGCAATCGGGATGAAGTCAGATGGCGCAACCTTTCCGATTTGTGGATGTTGCCAGCGAAGTAACGCTTCCACGCCTTCTAATCGATTCCGCTTCAAATCGATTTTCGGTTGATAGACAAGTGTCAGTTCGTTTTTACTTAGTGCGGTGACGAGTGCTTTTTCTATCTCGATATTGCGTAAGAGTTGAGGTCGTGATGATTCTTCGAATAATTTGATATTATTCTCTCCATCTTGTCTGGATTCATCAGCTGCAAGACGAGAAAACTGAATAAGTTCTTCGGAAGAAGCACTATCCTTAGGAAAATGACTGATTCCCGCACTCATCGTCAATTCAAGAGTCGTGCCATCCACATCGAAGCTGGATGAAAGCGCCTTAATACATTTTTCAGCCTTTTGATGAGCGAGCGAACTTCGTTGCGCAAATAGTAAGATGACAAACTCGGATGGTCCGATTCGTGTCAACACATCGTCTGGGTGAATCGTATGTTTGAGGCGGTCAGCGACTTGAATGATCAACTCGTCTGCTCCGTGATGCCCGAGAATGTCACTTAGGAAGCGCCAGCGGTTTACGTCGATATATAAACAGGCGACCGAACGTTCTTGTGAGATACATTCCTTCAAGAGGGCATCCAGTTTATGCCGATTTGGTAAATCCGTCAATGCATCGTGAAAAGCCATATGTTCAATCAGACGCTGAGAGGCGACTGCTTCGGTCACATCTCGGATAAACCAGAGTACTTGATTGTTCGAACCATCTTGAAGTGGGTAAGACGTCACTTCTAACGTACGATGATTCGTGTCAATTTGTACCGGCTGATAGAACGGCTGTTGAGCCGACAGCAAAGGATGATAATCCTGAAAAAAAGGTTCTGTCGCACATCCCTCGAATAAGTGAGCGAACGCTTGATTTTGATATTGGATTTCACCATCGCTTGTCGTCGTCACTACAGCATCCGTTGTCGATTCTAAAATCGTCGTTTGGAAGAGGTCACGTTTTTGGATTTGTCGTTCTAACGTATACGCAATAAAGTACATCCCGAATAAGAGAAATACGATGCTTGTGACTAACCATGCGAGTAGGGTCGGATCAATCGGAACCTGCCTGACGGGTGAAGCATCGGGGATAATGGTCGTTGCCCGCATTCCAGCAAGGTGCATACTGAAAATAGCTGTCCCCATCAGAAGGGAGAACATCAGTTTCACGGAAAAAGCGGAATGCTGCATAGAGTAGGATGAAAAGAAACCTACCCATAAGGCGAGAAAGGAAGCGCCCCAAGCGATACCAATCGAAATCAATACCCATAAGGGATCAAAGTCCAATTGAACACTTTGTATAGCGGTCATCCCGATATAATGCATGCTGACGATTCCAAATCCCATCAAACCGGAAGATTGCAGTAAGGTCATCCATGTCGTCTTTCGGGAAATCAAACCGAACGACAGGATGCACCCGGCAATCGAAGGAATCATCGATCCGATAATGAGCCAGATGGAGTACGTGCTTTCGTGTAAAGAAGAATGACCGAGCATGGCCACAAAATGCATGGACCAGATGCCAAGACCTAGCGTGGTACCACCAAATAAAATCCAAGTACGATGAGACGTTGTCACACCTCCTGTGACCCGCTTCGCTAATTCGAGTGCCATCAAGGCAGAAACGCTGGCAATGAGGAAAGCGAGTATCATCAAAAATCCATTGTGACTCGTTGTATGCGTGCTAATCTGTTCCATAGTGTCGATACCTCATAGGGTTATTTAATCCATTCATCACTTCATTATATGCCGAACAATTATAATTACATACAAAAAGATTCAAATGCTATTCTTCCAATCAAATAACGGGTACTACATTGCTGAAGGGGTGCTGATTATGTATAAAAACAAATACATCAACTTTTTCTTATTGGTCTCATTCGGCTATTCATGGTTCATATGGGGGAGCTTGTACTGGTGGACCGATTTGCCAATCATGGTCATCGTTATTTTAGGGGCGTTTGGTCCAAGCATTGCAGGGTTTCTCACGATGTATCGACTTCGGGGCGGGGAAGGGGTGACACATCTTCTTCGGAAAAGCATTCAGTTCCAGATGAGTTGGAAGGCGTATGCGATTCCTTTTTTGTTGGTGCCGTTCTTATTTCTCGTAGCGTATTGGTGGACGGATCGAAGCGGTGCCCTACTCGTTCGCGAACCGTGGTGGGTCGTCCCATACTTTCTCTATATGCTAGTTCTCGGAGGGACGTTGCAGGAAGAGTATGGATGGCGCGGCTATTTGCTGGACGCCTTACAATCAAGACTCTCTCCACTTCTAGCTAGCCTGTCACTCGGGGTCCTTTGGGCGATGTGGCATATTCCTCTCTTCTTCATGGCTGGAACAGGACAGGCGAATTTGTCATTTTGGGCGTATGGCTTAGCCGTGATGGCATATACGATCATCATGACTTGGGTATACAACGGTTCGTCGCGCAATTTATGGTCGGCCTTTCTCATGCATACGATGTTCAACGTAATGTTCGTGATGGTCGGGTTCGAAGCGGAAAGTGGTTATCCAATCGGGTTTATTCATTTGACGATCACGTTATGGACCGCTGCGATTTTAGTCATTTGGAAAACGTACGGTAAATTGAGTTATGAGCCACTCGAGGAAATGATTCCCTCGTACCCGAGTGTTACGCAACGAATGCGTGAGGGTAAAGAGTAGGACAAAAAAGAAAAGGAAGTGGACGTCTTGAATTTTCGCGCACTCGAACAATCAGACTTGAGATCCTTGCAGCGCTTGTTTATGGAGAGTCTGAGTGACTTGATTCGACGAGAGCGTTTTGAAGATGCCGATTTGCTCGATGAAGAAGTGGCACGTCTGAACACGACGATTCAAGATCATTTCGATGATGACACCGTTCAACTGTACATTGTGGAAGAAGACGGAATCATTGTGGGAGCAGGGGCGTTACTACCTCCGAATGATATCATCTCAGGAAACATACAAATTGAGCGTGGTGCGATCGAGCTAGGGAGTGTCTATGTGTCACCTCGTATGCAGCGGCGAGGTGTCGGACAATACTTGTTAGAAGAAATGATGCGTGAAATTTCGGATCGAGGGAAAGACGTCTTTTATTTAGATGCCGGATTCCCGAGCGCCCAAGCCTATTGGCAAAAACGATTGGGTGAGCCATCTCATATCCTCGAACATTATTGGGGTCCCGGGGCATCACATATGATTTGGCGGGTCAATATCAAACAAGGAACTTAGCTGAGTGCTAAGTTCCTTGTTTTTAGTAATAAGATCGCATGAATTGATGAATGCCGGATGCCGTTGCTTCAGCCATTCGTTGACGATATGTCGTACTCGTTAAATGTGAGCGGTCGCTTGAATTACTGATGAATCCGTATTCGACAAGGGTAGAAGGTGACACGTTACGTCCGACTACGTATACATTTTGATACTTGACCCCACGGTTTTGAATCGTGGAAATCCGTGAAGCGATCTCTTTATTGATACTTGAGCCGAGACTACGGCTGGCAGAAACGTAAGGGTTTGTCGTATAGCTATCTGACGTTGGGACGAGTACCTCATGTCCATGAGCCGTGTTATAAACAGAAGAGTTCGCGTGAAGACTGACGAACACATCCCCTTTATAAGATTTGTTGAGTGACACACGTTGGTCAAGGGAGAGGTACGTATCGTTTGAGCGAGTCAATTTAACGTTGTAGTCATATGTGCTCGATAAGACGCCAGCAAGGCGTTTCGCGATATCAAGTGCAATTACTTTCTCGTAAACCGATCCGTAGACAGCGCCAGGGTCGTTTCCGCCATGCCCTGCGTCGATGACGACCGTTTTACCAGTTCCGTCTGTATCGGTTGGTGTCGTGACAGTCGTAGGCTTCAAGTACTCGGATGCTACATAACCGGTTTTCCCATTGTATGTGACTTTATACCACGAGTCGTAACGACTGACATACTTGACGACCGACCCGGCCGGAATGACGGTTAAGACATTGCTCCAAGAGGCCGCGCTAAGGCGCATGTTCAAGTTCACGGTCGTTTCATAATAAGCAGACGGGGTTACAGGAGCTGTGGTCGCCGTTAAATAGTCAGAAGAAACGTAACCGGTTTTTCCATTATAGGTGACCTTATACCATGACCCGTAGCGACTCACATATTTGACCGTCGCACCCGACGGAATCGTCGTGACGACAGAACTCCATGAAGCGGCGCTGAGACGCAGGTTTAAATTGGCAGTCGTCTTATAATAGTCCGAAGGTGGGACGGGAGCACTCGTAGCTGTTAAATAAGCAGAAGCGACGTAGCCCGTCTTTCCATTGAACGTCACTTTGTACCATGACCCATAGCGACTGACATACTTGACGGTCGCGTCGGCAGGGATCACGGTGACGACATCACTCCATGAAGCGGCAGTAAGACGCATATTTAATCGGTCTGTTGTCTTATAGTAAGCAGAAGTGTTCGAGACCGTAACGTATTGAGAAGAGACATATCCTGTTTTGCCTCCATAACTGACTTTGTACCACGAACCGTATGTACTGATATACGTGACGCTTGAGCCAGATGGAATGGTCAACAGGACAGGGCTCCAAGTGGCTGCACTTAAGCGAAGATTTAAGTTGGCGGTAGTGGTATAGGTCGAGGCGGCTTCAACAACAGTCGATTGAATACCAGATGAATCCAGTTGGAACGGGACGATTGCTGCCCCGGATATTGCAAGTGAAGAGCTGAGTAACAGCTTTAAACTCCATGATGATTTTGTTTCATTCAATGTTCAAACTCCTTTATTCATTAAACTAGTGACAAGGGCGGCGTATGAGAGTGCATCTAGGTTGTCCCTGTTTATTATATAAGTAAAAAGGAAAAAATGGAGGGGAATATATAATTCATTTACCTTTTTTCTCAAAATAAAAAAAGACGCACAAGGCGTCTGGAGTAAATCAGATTAAACGATGCGAGGCATACTTTCATTACTAAAGGTTGCTGGTACGTCGATTTGTACAATGCGTGGTCTTTCTTCGGCATTTATAGTAATCGGTTCTTCGATTTTTACAATACGTGGTCTTTCTTCTGCAAAAGGTTTAAATGAACTTCCGAGTAAAAGCACTGCAGTTGTAATAAAGAAAAATCCAGCTAACTTTTTCATGTTTAATTCCTCCGTTGTATAATGATTTATATGGGAAAAAATTAATGCCAATCTCGATAAGGTGATTTACATGGGATCCGAGGATTTTAAAAGCTGATAGATATCTTCAGACTGTTCTTTAACAGAATCGAACAAGTTTCCTGAATAGGTTTCAGGTAAACTTGGTTCGAAAATAGTCACTTTATCAGAATCGTTTATCATTAAAGTCGCTACAATCGGAACGTTCACAGTTTGACTTAATAAAGTACTACAAAGTGGGGTGCAAACTTTGTGTAGTTGCTCTAATGAATTAGGTCGCCAACATACAGACGCTTCGGGAAGAATATACAAAATATGTCCTTCGCTCAAAAGCGTTTCACATTGTTTAGATAACAAATCTGAATCCTGTTCGACGTTGATGAACTCATAATCATGAAGTTGTGTTTCATAAGAAGTTTTGCTACTTCTTTTCAAAATTGACAACGATAGTTCTGGACCTAAAATGTAAAGTCTTTTAAAAGAACGATTTGCTTTTAGCGTTTTTGAAATTAATTTCGGAAGACGTTGATAGTAATCGATTTGAAATGCGTTTACAATAAAGCCTTTAGTAGAAGATAATAATTGTGTCAAATTTTCTAATCCTTCGAAATGATTTAAGTCATCTTTCGAATATGAATGGTCTACAACCGCAGACGGTTTAGAAGATTTCGACTTAAAGTAGATTTTCGGTTTAATATAATCTTCAGCGAGTAAAAAACTGAGTTTCCCCATGCTAACCATCCACCTCCTACAAACTATTCATCTTAATTGAAAAAGTAGAACTAAAGTCCAAATCACTATTGATTGACTAGTTAAATCTTATCATGATTAATTGTGATGATGGATAAGTTTGAGTTGGGAAAATTTTGTTTGAAAATCTCGATTAAGTTGAATATTAAAGTCTGAATTTCCTGAAAGCACTTCACATTAATGATTGATAAGTGAAGTTCGAAAATAGGGCAAAGGGGCTACTACTAATAATGGAGTATAACTATGGAAATTTAATTAGAGTAGAACGCTTGCGAAAAAATATGAAACAATCTGTATTAGCAAGAGGAATATGTTCCATTTCTTACCTAAGTAAAATTGAAAATAATCAAACATCTGCTAGCGAGGAAGTCCTAGAACTTCTTTTTGAACGGCTTGAAATTGAAGTACCTTTATATCATGATTTTAGCTACCAATCAGAGAAAGTTATCATAGAAATCAGGGAAATTTTGAAAGAAGCAATTCTTACTCGGAAAGACCTTGACAAACAAGGGGAAATTAAAAAGTATTTGAATCACCCTGCGGTAAAACAGTCAAAATCGGTGTATACAACTCTTATGGTTACATTGGCCCGCTTTGGGGTCATGCCAGGTGGTGATTCAAAGTATGTAACTGAAGTAGGATGGATTGAAGACCAACTTTCGCCTGATGATCGTATTCGATATTACACAGTGAAGGCACTTCAATATTTTCAAGAAAACGAAAAAGAACTTTCATATAAATTAATTGAAGAAATAACAAATAAATTACCTCATTCAGGAATACCTGATTGGGAAGCTGCAGATATTCGTTACATTACAGGTGCGTTATATTTCCGTTTTACCGACAACACACAGGCTCTTGAAAATCTTCAAGCTTCATTGAAATATTTTCAAGAGAATTTTTGCTTGGAGCGAATGATAGAGTGTCATATGGTGATTGGATTGACTTATAAAAGACGAAAACGCTACGCAGATGCGCTCTCCTATAATCAAAAAGCCTTAAAAGTCGCTAATGCAACTGATTTAAGAAACTATTATGGGATGCTTTATAACAATATAGGAGAGATCTATTCGTTGTTAGGAGAACAAGATAAGGCGCTTACGTACTTCATGGAGAGTTTTGAATACAAAGTGGACATCAGAAGTAAGCTATTCAGCGTTTTATCATTAGTAGAGGTAAATGCAACACAGGAAAATGAACAAGGTGTCTTAGATTGGTTAGAAACAGGGCACGAATTGATGAAACAACATGAAGCGGTTGAGGAATTTAATCAGCACTTTAATGTTTATTGGAACCATTTTAAAGATAAGAATCCGCAAAAGCTCATGGAGAGTCTAAAAAGTGCCGTAACTTATTTTGAAGATCACGACGAGTACGTATATGCAAAAAAATATGCCCTTTGGCTAGCGAAAGAGCTAAGAGAGAATGGAAAATACAAGCAAGCAACAGACTATTACGAAAAAGTAATTTCAATTATGTCACAAGCAGAATGACGCTCTCTTCGAGCGTCATTCTTAATGAGATAAATTATTCTCAGAGTCATTTATGGCGTTGTAAAATAATGCACAGTCCACACTTGTTCTTGAACGAGGCGTTCGTCTTCTATATGACCGTTAAGGACCTGCTGTAATAGATGAATCAAATGTTTTTGAAGATTCGCATCATGAGAGCCACTATGCAAAATTTCCTCTTCGCTCGCAACAATGTAAAAACCACCAAGCCGCAATGGCACATGCTTCCGAATCAAAGCAGCGGCAGTTTGAAACTTCGCTTGCTCCCCCATGTGAGGCACGTCAATCTCGAAACGTCCCCATTGATTAAAATCTCCAATTTCTGAAAAAGGTGGGTCACGATGATCCAATGGCAAGTCCTCCGATCCTAGCAATCTCTTTATATTCAGTATATCTTGTTTTCGACTTAAAACGTGCAAAAATAAATGGATAGGATAACCTACATCTACGAAAATGAATCGGTTTCTTTCCTTTCTATATTCTGTAAAAGGATTCCTTCCAAATTAGGAAAAAAAGAGTCAAAAATAACACGGTCGTTTGGACCGTGTTATTGCATAATGTGTTCTTTTGAGGTTGGGAGTTCACAGATAAATGTACTTCCTTCCCCATATACCGATTCGACATGGAGTTGACCATCATGGGCTTTGGCAATTTCTTTACAAATTGCGAGACCGAGACCGGTACCTCCGATTTTTCGACGGTCCGAATTATCGACGCGGTAAAATTTCCCGAAGAGGTGAGGGAGCGAGGCACTCGGTATTCCCATACCATGGTCTCTCACTTTCATCACGACCTCTTCATCTACGCGTTCGAGCGATACAAGGATATTCCCGCCATCTGGCGAATATTTGATGGCGTTACTTAATAGGTTACCGAGTAATTGACGCATCCCTTCTAAGTCTGCATCGATAATAAAGTCTTGTTCGGTATCGGCATCGATGAATAGTTCATGCCGGTCCGTCGTCTCCTGATAAAACGCGACACTGTCTGTGACGAGCTTGTATAAATCGACCGGTTCCCACTCGAACGTTTGCTTTCCAGACTCCATTTTTTGAAGATCCAAGAAATCGTTGACGAGATACGAGAGTCGTTTCGCTTCATCGTGGATTGTCTTCAAATACAGTTCACGACGACTTTCCTTCAAATCTCGTGACAGCATCAGTTCAGTAAATCCGTAAATCGAGGACAATGGTGTCCGTAATTCATGTGAGACGGTCGAGACGAGTTCGGATTTCATCCGATCGATTTCTGTTTCGGCCGTGACGTCACGTAAGACGAGCATCGTTCCACGGAGTTTGCGGTCTCGATAGACACTTTCGGCATAAAGTTGAATGAAGCAATCGCCTTGGTCGATTGAAATCGTGAGCCCATCCTCCGGCGGATCTTGCGTGAAGACGCGTTCGAAGTATCGGACAAACTGTTCATGTTGATCGACCCGTTCCGCCAGCTGTTCGATATCGATGTCAATGGCAGAGAGTTCTTCGTATCCCTTATAGTCAAAGTGTAAATCATCAAACATACGGATGAAGGCGCGATTGCCGACGATAGTGTCATCTTCATAGTTCACATATAAAATGGCCTCACGTACAGAATTGATTAGTTGCGCCGTCTCTTTCCGATCCTGTTGCATCTGGCGATAAAGCTGCATGCGGAGAAGTGAAATGGCAAGTTGACCGGCGAACGCATTCAATTCCGATTTTTCACTGGCATCGTATTGTTCATCGTAACGAGCCAAATAGAGACATCCAATGAGACTATTATCTGATGGGTCCATAATCGGGATGACCGTCTCATAGATATAATATGGATACGTGTGTAACGCATCGACGACCCGCTTAGAAGTGGCGGCCGGTAACTTTGAAATCATGACTCGTTTAAGCAAAAGGGAATCTTTCTTTAGACTTTCTTGTTGATCTTCGGTCATCTCTTTCGGGACAACAGACGTGATTTCTCCGTCTTTTGTGAGTAAAAGGGCACCGAACTCAGATTTTGTAAGCAACACAATCTTTTCAATAACAGAAGAGTAATCGAATAGTGATTCTTTCGAGGCCAATACTTCAATCAACTCATTGCGATATTGAAGATTGATTTCGTTTAATTTGGATTCGTTCAACACGGTTTCGAGCTTTTCTTTCTTCGCTTTCAGTCTGCTATTCTGGTCAGCCATCCGTTTGATAAGCGGGCGTCCGATCAATAAAATGGCACTGATGAACATGACGAGCCCAATCATCCAAATCCATCGGAGAGTATTGAGTTCGAGAGTAGAGACATTCCCATCACGCACGAACCAGGCTCCAATCAAGGTTAAAACCAGACTGAATCCACAGACACTATATAAAATACTGAGTATTTGACGACTGTTCAATTGTTCAATCCACTTGCTGATCATTCGTTCTACTTCCTTCCTTGAACATAAAAAACGATAGGTCATCTTTTCCTTGCCCTGAATTCTATGAGACCGGGAAGGGAAAATGAAGAAATTTGCTTATTCAACGTGCATTAAAATAGATTCACATAATGCGATTTACCCAAAATACATGAAATGTACACGTGGCAACCTGCTTTGCGTTGACATTATTTAACGAAGTGATTACCTTGATATTAAGATAAAACAACGAGGAGTGTAGTCTATGTTATCAATTGAACCGTCTGCCTTGACTGAACGAGACACATATAAGTTTTTGATTGGCAGCATTGTGCCAAGACCGATTGCGTTTGTCACAACACAAAATGGGGACGTGATTAACGCCGCCCCGTTTAGCTATTTTAATGTAGTCGCATCCAACCCTCCGCTCGTCTCCGTCTCAGTTCAACGAAAAGATGGCGTCATGAAAGACACGGCGCGTAACGCACTCCGTACGAATGAACTAGTGATTCATGTCGTAGATGAAACGAACGTCATCAACGTGAACGAGACGGCCGCCAACCTTGCGGCAGATGAGAGTGAGCTGTCTCGTACAGACTTTACGCTTCAACCGAGTGATGTGATTTCGACGCCAGGAGTCAAGGAGGCAAAGGTTCGATTTGAATGTGTGCTCCATCATCACTTGCCGATCGAACATGACGGAAAAACGACTGCCGATTTATTGATTGCGCGAATTGTCCGTTTCCATATTGACCGAGAGTTATATACTCAAGGACGCATCGATGCTAAACGGCTTGCGCCTGTCAGTCGGATGGCCGGCAATAGTTATGCGACCCTTGGGGAACTATTTGACGTGAAGCGTCCAGAGTAATCGATAAACGTGCCCGTTTTTTCTAAAGAACGGACACGTTTTTTGGGTAAAGAAATAGGAAGCGCATTTGGGTGCGGTATTTCTTTCTTTCCGACACTCGCTTGTGTCACAATAAAGTCAGAACATTCTAACTTTCAGTCATCCTAGATCAGAGAAAAAGGGGAGTCCGTCATGTACCGTCCAACTGTCCAATCGATTATTACTGCTATTGAAACCGTGATTGTCGGAAAAGAAGAAGTCATCGCAAAAAGTCTCACTGCCTTGCTAGCAGGTGGGCATGTGCTGCTTGAAGACGTACCAGGAGTCGGAAAGACAATGCTCGTCCGTACGTTCAGCCGAGCGATTGACTTAGATTTTAAGCGCATCCAATTCACACCGGACATGCTACCGTCCGACTTGACCGGGATTTCGATGTACAACCAAAAAACGAGGGAATTTGAATATCGACCAGGTCCGCTCATGGGTAACATCATTTTAGCGGATGAAATTAACCGGACCTCACCGAAAACGCAATCGGCTCTTCTTGAGGCGATGGCTGAGAGAAGTGTAACAGTGGACGGGGAATTGAAAGTGTTACCCTCACCTTTCTTCGTCATGGCGACACAAAACCCGATTGAGCATGAAGGGACGTATCCATTGCCGGAAGCACAGTTGGATCGCTTCTTACTTAAAATCGAGATGGGCTATCCGACATTCAATGAAGAGATTGCATTATTGTCGCGGTTTGAAAAAGAAGAGCCGCTCGAGGCGCTTCAGAGCGTGATTACGAAGCAAGAAGTCGAACTCATGCAACGTGAAGTGAGAGACGTGCATGTGTCGAGTGCGGTCAAACAGTACATTGTGCGATTGGTGCATGAGTCTCGAAAAGATCCGCATACGTATTTAGGAGGAAGTCCGCGAGCCACACTGGCGTTGATGAAAGCGGCACAGTCGTGGGCGTATATCCATAATCGCGATTTCGTCTTGCCGGATGACGTGAAGGCGATGGCGACGAGTGTGCTCGGACATCGCGTACTCTTGACAGCAGAAGCACGGTATAAAGGAAAATCACCGAATCAGCTGATTCAAGATTGGCTGGATACGTTGCCCGTCCCGATGGATCGTGAGGTCAATGAAGTATGAAAAACTGGATGAAGCTGTTCGTTGTATGGGCGGCGGCATTCGGATTGTATGCATTTGCCCGCATCGAAGGCAGTATCGTCGCTTCGACCTTATGGTGGTCGTTCGCTGTGTTGACCGTCTACTGGACACTCTTTATGATTTATCCGGTCACGGCGGCAAATGTGGTGCGCCGTGTGACAACGAAGCGACTTGTTTCTGGACAAACAATGGACGTCGAGTTACGAATTGAACGGAAGTACCCTTTCTTGATTGGGATGGTCACGTTAGAGGAGCGATTGCCACAACGTTTGACGGATGAAGACAAGACGATTGTCGTGCCTGTAGACCGTTTTTTCCGACAAGCAGAAGTCGTCCATTATGAGGTCGAGGCGATCAAGCGTGGGATTCATGTCTTTGACCGCACCGTTCTACATGTACGTGACGTATTTGGTCTGTTCGACCGGAAGCGGACGTTACGACTCGAGACAGTCGTCGAGGTGTCACCCGCTGAGTTGCCGTTTGATTTACCTCGAGACGAACATGTCGGGGGTCGTGGGGAGCAATATCGTCAAATGCGGACATATACCGAAGTGGCCAATACGACCAGCGGGGTTCGGGAGTATGCGGCAGGAGACCGAATCGGACGGATTGATTGGAAGGCATCCGCACGCCGAGGGAACTTGATGACCAAGACGTTTGACCAAGAACAAGAGAAGAAGCTTTCACTCGTGTTCGTACCAGCCGTCTCTGCCGGGTATGAAGAGGCATTTGAACGTTCCCTATCCTTACTTGTTGGAGCGATTCGTCAGTTAGAACGAAAAAATCTGCCGTTTGAGCTCTACGTCATTGAAGAGCAGGTGCGACTGTTCCATCTTCCTGACCAGAGTGCAGAAGTCGGTCATTACTTGTTGACCGCAACGCCAGAAGCTGAGGGGCGTCTCGTCGAACGAGTGAAACAGAAACTGCCTCAACAAACTGGAGATTTGATTTTGATCAGTCCTTTTGAAACGACGTCCATTCGAGAGTTGATGCATGAGACACAGGGTAGCTATCATCTCTACACGGCAGTTAATGAGGTGACGGTATGAAGACATGGGTAACCCGAATCGTCTATACGGTGCTTGCCGCCTATTTGTTGTCGTTCTGGATTGAGCCGATTGTTGGAAGTACGACGTTCGATGTGACGTGGCCGTTTTACTTCCTGCTCATCGTGCCGATGTTTGCCAGTATTCTGCCTTGGGCAGCTTTTCTTGGGATTTCGCTTCTTAATTTCCTCATCGTCTTGTATGCCTATCACGGCAGTATTTTGGACTGGTTTGGTCTATGGATGGAAGATTTGATGGGTGTCATGAGCGGTGAGCTTCCGAATGAAGCGATTTTCTTCTCTGCCATGGCGCTGATCGGCTTACTGTTTGCTGTGCTCGTCGGACGAACGTATCCAAGTTATAGTTTTGCCCTTGGGATGATTGTGTCGACTCTCGGCATCATGGCCTATTTTGATACGTGGACGTTGTATGACGGGGAAGGCAATATCCTGTATGCCATCGTCACATCGCTCCTCTTACTATTTGTCACCGATTTGGCAAAACGACCGAGTCAATCGCTCGTCCGATTCGTCAGTATCGGACTACTCCTCAGTGTCGTCGTGGCTCTCGCAAGTGCTTCACCCACGCTTGAAGGCGATTGGTCTGACCGTATCACTACGAGTTTTCGGAATGCGACGACGGAAGGTGATGGGAGTGGCCCGGGTCGAGTTGGGTATGGAGTGAACGACGAATCGCTAGGTGGTCCGTTCGAACAGGATGACGGCATCGTCTTCATCGCTCGCGGCGTGCCGGCACGCTATTGGCGTATCGAATCCAAGGCGATTTATACGGGGAAAGGTTGGGTCGAATCACCAGTCCTGGACTCTAACTACAATCGTGGTCAGTTAGTGGACTCGGAAGTGGATACGACACCGGAACAGGCATTGTTACGTTTTGAGCGCCGACAACCGTTTGTTCCTTATGGTGGAGAATATCCGCAAGCTATCGAAACAGAGTCCGGTACCGAATTTCGAGTCGGTGATATCGAACGGGCTTTCCCGAACGAGACGATTACGATGCAACCGTCCGGAAAGATTGTATTTGAAAATGAGGAACAATCGACTCCGCGGACGATCCAACTTCGTTATAGTGTCCCGGCTTTCTCTGAAGAACAACTGGCATTGAATGAAGAGATCACATCGCTCACGGAAGAAGAACAACAGGTCTATTTACAGCTACCGGAATCGTTGCCAGAGCGTGTACGAGATTTAGCCGCTGACATCACGGCGGAGAGTGAGACACCGAACGAGAAGGCGGAAGCGGTAGAAGCCTATTTCCGAAATGGAGAATTTCAATACGACACCGAAAATGTGGCACAACCGGAAGGGGAGACAGATTATGTTGACCAGTTCCTGTTCGACACACAAATCGGGTATTGCGATAACTTCTCGACGTCAGCTGCCGTGTTGTTGCGTGCGAACGGCATACCGACGCGTTGGGTAAAAGGATTTACGATGGGTGACACACGAGGGGTCGTTCAAGGCGAAGAAGAACATACGATTCGAAATCGTCACGCCCACTCGTGGGTCGAGTATTTCATTGAAGGCGCGGGCTGGGTCCCGTTAGAAGCGACGATCAGTTTCTCGGACGCCAACTTATTGCAGATGGAACGAGAAACGGATACGGAAGACACGACACCGGCTGCGAACGATCCCCAAGCAAATCAGGACAACGATACGCAAAACCGTCCGCAAGAAGATTTGTTGATCGATGATGTGACGACAGGTGATGTTCAAGAGGAGGCGCGCAACATGCCCGTGTGGGGATGGATTGTCATTCTCTTCCTCGTGGTGATCCTCGTTTGGAATCGTAAAATCATCGCGCGTCAAATCATGTATGTCTGGTGGATGAGTCGTCCGCTCACGGATGGGCGTCTCGTATCGATGCACCGCTATTTGATGAAACGACTGCGTGCGAACGGATTTAAAATTGATGGACGTACGCCTTCGGAACTCGCCAAAGAGGTCGATGCCTACTATGAAACGAATGATATGACCCGTCTGACGGCTTTGTTTGAGCAAGTTGTTTACGCAGAACAAGAGCCAAATTCAAAATATAAAGAATATTGGAAAATCATGATTCGTCGAATTATGAGTTGAAGTGACGAGATGCATCAAGTAAGATAGACGCATTAGTTAGATAATTGAACATGGCATTCCTTCGTATATACTCGTGAATTGGCGCGAGAGTCTCTACCGGACCACCGTAAATGGACCGACTATGAAGGAGCACGTTTCGTATACAAAGAAAAGGGCGTGCTTCTTCTTCGGTTTGGATAATCTGGGGGAGAGGCGCGTCCTTTTTTTGAGGAGAAGGCAGAAAGGTGGAGATTTCGTGAAAGTAGAACAAGAAATGATTTTGGTGCTTGATTTTGGTGGTCAGTATAACCAGTTGATCACACGTCGTGTCCGTGACCTTGGCGTATACAGCGAGTTGCATTCACATAAGATGACGGCTGCGGAGATTCGCGAATTGAACCCGATCGGCATCATCTTCTCGGGTGGACCGAACAGCGTATACGCGGAAGGCGCATATCGTTGTGATCCAGAGATCTTTGAACTGGGTATTCCAATCTTCGGGATCTGCTACGGGATGCAACTCATGACACATCACTTCGGCGGTCGTGTCGAACGTGCCGCTCATCGTGAATATGGAAAAGCGACATTGTTCTCGACGCCGGAAGCATCAGCGATTTATAACGGTCTTCCAGTCGAACATACAGTATGGATGAGCCACGGTGACCTCGTCATGGAAGCACCGGAAGGATTTATCGTCGATGGAACGAACCCGTCTTGCCCGGTCGCTTCAATTAAAAACGATGAGTTGAAAATGTACGGTGTCCAATACCATCCAGAGGTTCGTCACTCGGAGTACGGAAACGACATCTTAAAAAACTTCATCTATGAAGTATGTGGTGCGAAAGGCGAATGGTCGATGGAAAACTTTATCGACCTCGAAGTGGAGAAAATCCGTGAAATCGTTGGCGATAAGCAAGTTCTTTGTGCGCTTTCGGGCGGTGTCGACTCTTCTGTCGTGGCCGCACTCGTTCATCGCGCAATCGGTGACCAGTTGACGTGTATGTTTGTCGACCATGGTCTCCTTCGTAAAGGGGAAGCGGATAGCGTCATGAAGACGTTCGCAGACGGATTCAACATGAAAGTCATCAAAATCGATGCACAAGAACGTTTCTTGACGAAGTTGGCTGGTGTCTCGGACCCTGAGCAAAAACGTAAGATTATCGGAAACGAGTTCATCTACGTATTTGATGAAGAAGCATCGAAACTGATCGATATGGACTTCCTCGCACAGGGGACGCTCTACACAGACATCATCGAGAGCGGCACAGATACAGCGCAAACGATCAAATCACACCATAATGTCGGTGGGTTGCCGGAAGATATGAACTTCACGTTAATCGAACCACTCAACACGCTCTTTAAAGACGAGGTCCGTGCACTCGGTACAGAACTCGGTCTTCCTGACTATATCGTTTGGCGCCAACCGTTCCCAGGTCCAGGTCTCGGAATTCGTGTCCTTGGTGAAATCACGGAAGAGAAGTTAGAAATCGTGCGTGAATCCGATGCGATCTTGCGTGACGAAGTGAAGAAAGCTGGACTTGAACGCGACATCTGGCAATACTTCACGGTGCTCACGCCGATTCGCTCGGTCGGAGTCATGGGTGACGAGCGTACGTACGACTATGCTGTCGGTGTCCGTGCGGTCACTTCAATTGATGGCATGACGTCTGATTGGGCACGTATTCCATGGGATGTGCTTGAGAAGATCTCTGTCCGGATTGTAAACGAAGTCAGCCACGTTAACCGTGTGCTGTATGACATCACGTCTAAGCCACCTGCAACAATCGAATGGGAATAAGCGGAACAGAGGGGGATTCCCCTCTGTTTTGTCTTAAAACCGAACATTAACGTTTTTTATCGATGTAAAATCCGTGAATTTAGTTGACATTCTATTTTTACGCTGATACGATAAGAACGTTCTTATTATAACCGAACAATTATAAAATATTTTGCCGTATAATGTCGGGGATATGGCCCGAGAGTCTCTACGAAATCACCTTAAATGATTTCACTACGGCGAGACATAGATGAGGGTGTATGCCCTCGTATGTTTCGCGTGGGGTCCTCGGTCATTTGCCGGGGACCTTTTCTCGTTTTACGGCGAGCACAAGGAGGAAAACAAATGAGCACACAGCTCAAGCAAGAACAGCAACAACCATCAACAACGAGTCGGATCGATCGTTACTTCCAACTCACAGCACTCGGGACGAGTGTCCGCACGGAACTGATCGCAGGATTTACAACTTTCCTCGCGATGGCGTACATTCTTTTCGTTAACCCGAACATTCTTGGGGCAGCGGGTATGGATACAGGAGCGGTCTTCGTGGCGACAGGTCTTGTCGCGGTAGTCGGTTCATTGACGATGGGACTTCTCGCGAACTACCCAATTGCGATTGCGCCAGGTATGGGCCTTAACGCGTTCTTCGCATATAGCGTCGTCATCGGGATGGGTATTTCTTGGCAAACGGCTTTGTCAGGTGTACTTGTATCAGGTCTCTTCTTTATCGTATTGACGTTATCAGGAATTCGCGAAACGATTGTCAATGCGATTCCGGCTCCGCTCAAAATGGCGGTTGCTGCAGGGATTGGTTTCTTCATCGCTTTCATCGGTTTGAAAAACGCAGGCATTGTTGTCGCGAATGAAGCAACACTCGTCAGTCTTGGTTCGCTCGGAACGGGCACAACGCTTCTCGCGGTATTCGGTCTCGTGGTCAGTGCCTTGCTCATGGCGCGCGATGTAAAAGGTGGTATTTTCATCGGGATGTTGTTGACGGCGATTGTCGGGATGATCTTCGGTCTCGTGCCAACTCCGACAGCAATCTCAGACGTTGTATCCATGCCGCCGAGTATGTCATCTACATTCGGTCAAGCCTTCATCAACTTCGGTGATGTCTTCACGCTTCAAATGCTCGTTGTCATCTTGACGTTCTTCTTCATCGATTTCTTTGATACAGCAGGAACGCTCGTCGCGGTAGCGCGTCAAGCGGGCATCATGAAAGAAAACAAAGTGCCGCGTGCAAGTAAGGCGTTGTTGGCGGACTCGACTGCAACGGTAGCAGGTGCAATCTTCGGAACATCTACAGCGACTTCATACGTTGAGTCGTCAGCGGGTGTCGCTGCTGGTGGACGTACAGGGTTAACAGCTGTCTTCGCAGGATTATTCTTCGGGTTAGCGTTGTTCTTCTCGCCATTATTGGCAGTCGTGACGGCGCCAGTCACGGCTCCGGCACTCATCATCGTTGGAGTGCTCATGGCTTCGGCACTTCTCGATATCGATTGGAAAAAGATCGAGATTGCAGTCCCGGCCTTCTTGACGATTATCATGATGCCATTGACGTCATCAATCGCTACAGGAATCGGACTTGGGTTCATCCTTTATCCACTCATGATGATTGCAAAAGGGAAGACGAAAGAGATTCATCCGATCATGTACGGGATGTTGATCATCTTCTTAGCATACTTCATGTTCTTGCCACACGCATAAGTTCATTTGAAAAGCCGGCTCTGTAATTAAGAGTCGGCTTTTTTGTATGCAGTATTTTCAGGAAGGAATGGGTCGTACATCGTGATCGCATGATTTTCTGTGATGAACTCGTTTCGAAGATGTATACCATTCATTGAAGTGACTTCTCTAAATATCTGGTTATGTCGAATCGTCCCGCCCCACCATTCACGGGTGAAATGATGGTTTTCTTCATATATACGATACTGTTCTTTATTCGGGATGTTCGAACGCCATTCCCCGACGAGATGATCTCCCTCTATATATAGAAGGAGTTGATACGTTTGTGCTGTCTGGTTTGTGATTTGTAAGTCGAGATAATTATAAGAACATGTCGCACCACTCCCGAAAGGTTGATCCCGTCGGTAATCTGGGAACACATCGTAGCTGTGACGATAACGTTCGGTCACGGTCAAGGGGCTATGTAAGGTGATCCAATAGATTAGATTCGACAGTTGGCATAGACCACCACCGATTCCTGAAGTGACTTTTCCGTAATGGAGAATCATTCCGTCGACGTATCCTTTACGTTTCGTTGGCTTGCCGATCATCTTCCAATAGGAGAGGACGTCGTTTGGAGTCAGGATAGAGCCGTTCAGTTTGGCAATTGCAATCTTCAGATTGGTAACCTTGTTATGCTGAACTTCCATATCGACATCTCGGAGTTGGCGATATAGAGGAGTGCGGTGTGTATGGATCAGATATGGCATCGGGTCAGTATTTCGTTTTGAAACATACTTTCGTTTATCCGTCATCCATTCAAGTCGTCTCTTTAACGTATATACTTGGGTACCGGACCATATTCTGAGCGGTGAACGTTTCTTAGGACGCTGTAGATCAGATTGCATCATTGGTTGACTCCTTATAGGTTTATAGTCGTTTTTAGATATAAGTGTATTCTTTAAAGTGATTTATTCTTCCTTCTTCCATTAAGGAGTTGGGATTCTAAGGAGTTGGGATTCGAACTTTGGATGATGTAGAAAAAGATTTAAAAGTTTTTTTAGAATAATGCTTGCAAGATCAAAAAGCAGGTGATATAGTTATCTCTGTTGCCAGCGACAAACGTTGAACAAACGAAAAAGTTGTTGACATCAAAATGAATTAAATGTTATTATCATTTAGTCGCCAAGAGCGGCAGACGA